>JBBISQ010000061.1:0-10148 GCA_037441155.1 Candidatus Fraserbacteria bacterium | reverse complement strand
AGAATGGGGCGCAGCAGCGCGTTGAGCAATCCCAGCACCAAGCCGACGAGAATGACCGTGCTCAGATAATCTGCCCCTTCGATGCGAATGTGTGGTTGGAGCAGCCACGTTGTGACAGCGACCGCCGCCGTCGAGACCACCCAACGGATGATAAAGCGAACGAAGAGCCCGTCGCTCTGAGCCATAAGATCACCTTCAGCCTCCTGAGATTGATCATAGCAGCGCGCTATACTGTTCGTTGTAGCAATGCGCCTAGACCTTCAGAAGTTTTAAGAAATCTTCTCTTGATATTTTCATATCTCGGATGATCTTGCGCAAGAGTCCTCGGCCGATGTCCTCGCCACGATGGAGAGGCACCTCCGTCACACGCCCATCTGGATGCACATAGAGAGCGTGGCTGCCTTTCTGTCTCAAGAATCGAAAACCAGCTTTCTCTAGAACCTTAATGATTTCGCGAGCCTTAACGACTGGTAACTTGCTGCTCATTCATTATTGTTGAGAGAGGATTTCACTGTGACCTTCTGTATGCCTACAAATTCCCCGAACCTTTGATGTTGCGGAAAAGCCTCTAAGTATAGCTCGATAGCTTCTCTGATTCTGGGGAGCAGTGCATCGAGGGACTTCGCTTGGGTGTGGCAACCAGGGAGCTCTGGCACATCAGCAACATAATAGCCGTCTTCGTCTCGCTCGATGATAACGTAAAACTCTTGCGTATGTAACATCGTGATCCTTATACCTCCATGGGAGTATCTTATCAAATCTCTTGGCGTTTGCGCCAGTGAGGGTGTAGAATAACACCACGGAGGATGGCCCTATGGAAATCTCAGCAACCGTAAAACGCCATCTTGAGGTCTTCAACCCTGCGACGGGGGAGAAGATCGCGGACGTGCCGATCACGCCGCCGGAGGAAGT
This sequence comes from Candidatus Fraserbacteria bacterium, assembly GCA_037441155.1. Classification (GTDB taxonomy): domain Bacteria; phylum Bipolaricaulota; class Bipolaricaulia; order RBG-16-55-9; family DRXL01; genus JANXCC01. The sequence goes on along the minus strand of JBBISQ010000061.1, from coordinate 9,236 downwards.
CGGCGCAGCCGTCAGTCGCGCGCGCCAGGCGTTCCAGCTGTGGCGCCAATGCTCCGTGGCCCAGCGGGCACGCTATCTCTACGCCGCTCGCGACTGGATCGTAGACCATCAAGACGATGTCATCAAGACGATCTGCTCCGAGACGGGCAAACCCCGCACCGAGGCTTTAGTTGCCGAAGTCTTCTACTGCTGCGATCTGTTGGGGTTTTATGCGAAGAACTCCGAACGCTTCCTGAAAGATGAGGTTCGCAGCCCGCATCTGTTGAAGACCAAGCGCGTTTTTGTAGTCTATCAGCCGGTGGGGGTCGTGGGAGTGATCTCGCCGTGGAACTACCCGTTCACCTTGGCGCTGGGCGACGTCGTCCCCGCGTTGATCGCTGGGAATACTGTGATCTTAAAACCATCAGAGTACACTCCCTTGACAGGGCTTCTGGTCGAGCGCGTCTTTCGCGAAGTGGGCTTGCCCGAAAACGTCCTGCAGACGCTCTGCGGCTACGGCGACACGGGAGCAGCTTTAGTAGATCACTGCGACGGGATCGCGTTTACGGGCTCGGTCGCGACGGGGAAGAAAGTCGCGGAGCGCGCGGCCCAGCGGCTCATTCCCGTCCTGCTGGAGCTGGGCGGCAAAGACCCCATGATCGTCTTGAAGGACGCCGATCTCGAGCGAGCTGCGAACGCCTGCGTCTGGGGCGCGCTGAGCAACGCCGGGCAGATGTGTATGTCTGTCGAGCGCGTCTACGTCGAAGCCCCTATCTACGACGAGTTCGTGAGAAGAGTTGTCGAGAAAGTGAAGAGTTTGCGTCTGGGGGTCGACATCGGGCCGCTGACGATGCCCAAGCAGCTGGAGACCGTCGAGCGTCACATTCGCGACGCTGTTGAAAAGGGTGCTCAGATTCTCGTTGGGGGAAGGCGCAAGGAGGGGCTCTTTTACGAACCAACGGTCTTAGTGAACGTCGATCACTCGATGCAGATCATGCGGGAAGAGACGTTTGGGCCGGTCATCCCAATTATGAAAGTGAGCTCTGCTGAAGAGGCCCTGCAGTTGGCCAACGACTCGATCTACGGGCTGGCAGCGAGCGTCTTTACCAAAGACAAGACGTTGGGGGTGAAGCTGGCGCGGCATTTAGAGGCGGGCAACGTCTGTGTGAACGACTGTATTGCGAATTTTGCGATTCTCGAGGCGCCCTATGGCGGGGCCAAGCAGAGCGGGCTGGGACGTCGCCACGGGGAGTGGGGGCTGAGACAGTTCACCTGGCCCCAGACGGTCGTTGTGGATCGGTTCGGCTTGAAGCGCGAGCTCTTCTGGTATCCGTATGATGAGACGGTCGCGCGCTGGGTTTCCCGAGCGATTCGGGTGCTCTACCGGCGCGGCCTGCGCGAAAAATTCTCTCCACGGAGGTAAGAGCGCTCACTATGCATCGGCGGTGGATATTCGTTGGAATCGGAGCTGTGGCTGTGATCGGTGTGGGTGTAGCGATCTGGGTGCTGCTGGTCTCGCCGCAGACTTTGATAGTCTGTCCCTCTGGGTGCGCGTTTGCGCAGATCCAGCACGCCCTTGACGCCGCGCGCAGCGGCAGCACCCTGCACATCCAAGAAGGGACGTATCGCGAAAGTATCCAGATCGCAAAGCCCATACACATCGTGGGCTCCCAAGGCGCGCTGCTTGAGGGACAGATCAATATCACCAAGACCGAAAACGTCTCGATCACGGCTCTGACAGTACACGGATCTGTGGGAATCGCGCTCAGTCGTCAAGTGACGCTCCGGGAGAACACGATCTCAGAGAGCGCAGATGTCGGAGTTGCGGTGATCAGCAGCCAAGAGATCTCTCTGATCAGAAACACGATCACGGCCAACGGCGGCGACGGCGTCTTCATCGAAGCTTCTCAAGTCGAGCTCTCTCAAAACACCATCGGGGGCAACAAGGGCTACGGCATTCGCGCCGACGCCCAATCCCAGCTCTCCGGCGAGGGCAACCGAAACGGCTCGCGCGTCCCCGACGATTTTCCCACCATCCAAGCAGCTATTGATGCGTGGAGATCGGGCATGGGGATAAACGGCCTGGGCGACGTCAGCGAGAACGTCCCAGCGAGTTTGCTCACCGGTGAGGGCGTCATCTTCGTCGCGCCGGGGGTGTACAAAGAATTTCTGACCATTCGCGATAAGAGCATACGAATTCGCGGAGCGAGCCGTGACGACGTCATCCTTGACGGGACGGGCTTAGGAGACGTTGATGGGATCACGCTGCGCGGCCAGAGCACAGTCTTTCTGGAGAATCTCACAGTGCGCAACTTCCGCGACGACGGCGTGGACGCCGAGGGCAAGATCGAGCTGACGCTGCGAGATGTCGTCTTGGAGGGCAACGGCAGCACCGGCGCGGAGATCGCTCATAGCGACGTTACGGTCTGGCTCACCCGCGTGGAGATCAGGAACAATCGCAATTACGGGTTGTGGGCACTCGGTGCCGAGAATATTCGGGGGTGTCGCGACACCAGCGTCACCGCCAACGGTACAGACTTTGGGGCACTGAACGCAGCATCTGCCGCGGAGATAGCCCAGAAGTGTCAATAGCGATATAATCACTCTATGCTCTCGAACCTCTGGAGCCGGATGCGGCGACGCATGGCGCTCTATAAGCCCAAGCGCTTTCGTGATCATTATGAGTACGCGGCGTTCTTCGACGCACGGAATATTGTCCTAGCGGGCGACGATATGGCCGTCTTGGAGTACCCTAATGAAGAGGTGCAGCAGAAGATCTTTCGGCACGCGGTAGAAAAATTCGATCTGACAGATCGGAAGATCTTGGACGTCGGTTGCGGGTTGGGGTATCTGAAGAAATATTTGGACGCCCAGGGCGTGCGCTATCGTTCGTATGTGGGGGTAGATTTGAGCGAGAAGATGGTCGCCGGGGCGACCAAGCGATTCGGCCCGTATTTTGAGCGGCGCGACGTGCTGGCGCAGCCCTTCGCTGAGAACGAATTTGATATAGTCTTTCTGCTCAGCGTCTTGGGCTATCCCATCAGCGACGACCCCTTTGGGTATATGAACGAACTCTTACGGGGGCTCTTTCGCATCGCGCGTGAGGGGTTGGTCTTCACTCACTTGGCGCCCGGTCGAAGACAAGAGAGCTCGGACTTCACCGTTGCGCCCGAAGATATGGCCGCGTGGTGCCGACGCCATCTCTCGCCGGACGTCACCCTCGATGACACCTTAGGGCTGGTGACGTATGTGGTGGCCGTGCGCAAAGTTCGAAAACAATAAGAGACACAAGGAGACCAAGAGAAGATGGAGCGTACAGCAGAATGCGGCAAGCTGACCAAGAGCGACGTTGGCAAGGAAGTCTCACTGATGGGCTGGGTTCACCGTCGTCGTGACCTCGGCGGCCTGATCTTCATTGACTTGCGGGATCGCTCTGGGCTGGTGCAGTTGCTCTTCAGCCCGGAGCAGAGCGCCTACGCGCACGCCCGTGATCTCAATCGCGAAGACGTGATCTACGCCCACGGCACGGTGGTCGCGCGCTCACCGGAGAATATTAATCCCAAGCTGCCCACTGGCGAGATCGAAGTTCGAGTCGAAAGCGTCAAGGTTCTCAATCGCGCCAAGACCCCGCCGTTCGCCATTGACGTCGTAGACCCTGCTCAAGCAGCTCAAGAGCTCGTGCGCCTAGAGTATCGCTATCTGGACTTGCGTCGCCCGGAGCTGCAGAAGAACTTCGCCCTGCGCCATCGGGTCTTCTTGGATATTCGGAACTTCTTGAGTGAGCGGGGCTTCTACGAGATCGAGACGCCAATGCTCACCAAATCCACTCCTGAAGGGGCGCGGGACTATCTCGTCCCCAGTCGAACGTTTCCGGGAAAATTCTTTGCGCTCCCCCAATCGCCGCAACTCTTCAAGCAGCTCTTGATGATAGCCGGTTTTGAAAAATACTTTCAGATCGTGCGGTGCTTCCGCGACGAAGATTTAAGGGCCGATCGTCAACCGGAGTTTACGCAATTAGACATAGAGATGAGCTTTGTCTTTGATGAGCGCCCTGTCATAGGGCTCATCGAAGAGTTGTTGGTTTTCTTGTTTGAGAAGCATTTGGACGTGCGGCTGGAGCGACCCTTCCCCAAGTTAAGCTACGCTGAAGCCATGGATCGCTACGGGTCAGATAAGCCCGATCTGCGCTTTGGACTTGAGCTGATAGATCTCTCCCAAGCTGTAGCGGACGCGGAGTTTCGCATCTTCGCTGAGACTCTCAAGAGCGGGGGGGTTATCAAAGGGCTGCTGCTGCCTGGTGGGGCGAAGTACTCGCGCAGTCAGCTCGCTGAGCTTGAAAGACAAGTCCAAGCGCTCGGCGCCAAGGGGGTGCTCTGGGCCAAGTTCACCGATGGGGGAATAGAATCCCCGCTCGCTAAGTTCCTCAATGCTCACACAGTAACAGCAGTGCAGCGGCTGACTCGCGCTCGTGCCGGCGATCTGCTCTTCATCATTGCAGGAGAGCGCATGGCGACGAACGCCGTCTTGGGAGCGCTCCGTCTGGAGCTTGCCCGGCGCGAGGGGCTTGTCACAGATCAATGGAAGTTCTGTTGGGTTGTGGACTTCCCGCTCTTCCAATGGGACGAACACGAGCAGAGACTCGTGAGCGAGCACCATCCGTTTACGTCGCCCAAGGCTTCGGATCTGGAGCTTTTAGAGAGGGAGCCGCTCAAGGTGCGCGCCAATGCCTATGATTGTGTGCTCAACGGCGTTGAGCTGGGCGGGGGAAGCATTCGTATTCACCATCGCGAGTTACAGCAAAAGATCTTCGATCTGTTGGGGTTGACCAGGGAAGAGACGGACGCGAAGTTCGGGTTCTTCTTGCGGGCGTTGGAGTACGGGGCGCCGCCGCACGGGGGGATCGCCCTGGGATTGGACAGATTGATTATGTTGATGGCCAAGGCCGATTCGATTCGCGACGTCATCACTTTTCCCAAGACGAATACGGCCTACTGCCCGTTGACGGGTGCGCCGGTGGAAGTGAGCGAGAAGCAACTGCGCGAGCTAGGGATTCGAGTGGGCTGAACGCAGGCTATGGCTACCCGATGGCGCTTGGCGATCCCCGTTCTTGCGCTGCTCTCGCTGGTGCTGCTGGCCGCGGGGCTGTCGCGCGTCTCGTTTGTTGGGGTGCGCTATGGTCCTCCCGCGGAATCTGAAGAAGAGCCAGCGGGTGCGGTCCAGGTCTCTCAAAACTCTGAAGAGGATCTCTCTCCCCTGTGGGAGCAGATCATGAGCGTTTCTTTAGGGGTTCTGTTGCTGGTTTCAGTGATCGCGGTCATTCTCAGGCCCAAGAATCTATGGGAGGCGATCAAGCGAGCCCTTCCCGCGGCGTTGTGGTTTGCCGCGATCTTATTGATTCTGATGCGCTGGCGTGATCGCCCCTTCTTCAGGGAGCAAGAGGGCGCGCCCCCTGGCGGGGGAGTTCCTTTGGCAGAGCCTGATCGGCCTTTCCCAACCTTGGAGCAAGTGCACGTTCCCAGCTGGGTTCCGTTTCTCTTTGTGTTGGGGACTCTGCTCGTGATCGGGGTGACGAGCTTTGTCATGTGGCGCTTGTGGAAGGCGCGGGCGCGCCCTGGGGAAGAGCTGGCCGCTCTCACCAAACGCTATGCCCAAGAACTCCGTTACGGAGCGCCGGTCCATGAGACGATCCTGCGGTGTTACCGCGAGATGTGTCACATGTTGAGCGAGCGGTTTCATCTTGAGGTCTCGCGTGGCATGACCGCGCGCGAATTCGAGAGAAAGTTGGCACAAATTGGAATCTTAGAGGAGCACATCAGTCGGCTGTCGCGGCTCTTCGAGTGGGCGCGCTACAGCGGGGGGCGCCCCAGTCCAGCGCACGAGCGTGAAGCCCTCCAGCTCTTAGAAGAGATCGCACGGATCTATGGGAGAGAATCTGGGGAGGTGCCTCACCCCGCATGAGACGGAGATGGCTCTTGCTCGGACTGGCGCTCCTCGTCCTGACGATACTCCTGACAAGTCTCTATGGGGAAGTGCTGCGCGAGCGTGTGCTGCGCCCACTGCTCTATGAGCTCTGGCTGTGGAAGCTGCGCTTGGAGAGTTTGCCGTTTGGCTTGATCTGGATGAGCTTTCTTGTCATAGGCAGCTTAAGCACCTATGTCGTGCTTGTGGATCTGTTTATACGGGGGCGCCACCGTGAGAATCCGCAAGAGAAGCCCGTTCGGTTAGGCCCTGTGCAGGTGATGGCGCGCAAGATCGAATTGGCGTGTTCTGGGGAGCTGGCGCGGTGGAACGTCCATCGTGTCCTGAGCGATATAGCGCTTCAATGGATTATGTTGCGGGAGGGGCTCACGGAGGGCGAGGCGCGGCGGCGCTTCAGGGCTGGTGAAGTTCTCGTCGAACTCCGCGATCTACTAGACTTAGAATTTCCCACGTCGGCGGCTCGGCGCAGCTGGCTTTGGGTGAGCGAGCGATTCACCCTGACGCGCCCCGCCCAGAGGGAGCGGCGTCTGCAAGAGCTCTCGCAACTCACGCATATCGTCGAGCACTTTGCCGGGGAGGCTTATGACAGCACTCGAAGCAGTCGCTGAGAAAGCTCAGCAGATCTTAGGCGAGGTCGAGAAAGCAGTCATTGGGAAGCGCGCGGTCTTGGAGCAAGTCCTGATCGCGGTGCTTGCGGGCGGGCATATTCTCTTTGAGGACCTGCCGGGCTTAGCGAAAACTCTTACCGCGCGGAGCTTCGCGACTGTGCTGGGGCTTGAATTTAAGCGAATTCAATTTACGCCCGATCTGCTCCCCGGCGACATCACCGGGACGTATATCTATGAGCGTCACAGCGGGCGGTTCGAGCTGCGTCCCGGCCCGATCTTTGCCAATGTGATCTTAGCTGATGAGATCAACCGTGCCTCGCCCAAGACGCAATCGGCGCTTCTTGAGGCGATGCAGGAGTTTCACGTGACACTAGAAGGGCAGACGCTGGCCCTCTCCCAGCCGTTCATCGTGATGGCTACGCAGAACCCCATTGAGTTTGAGGGGACGTTTCCCCTGCCCGAAGCCCAGCTCGATAGATTCATGGTGCGCCTGTCGCTGGGGTATCCCTCAGCGGAGCAGGAGCAAGAGATCCTGCGACGGCGGCGCGAGCGCGGCACCGACGAGCCGCAGCTCCGAAAGATTACAAACGCTGAAGAGCTGCTAGCAATGCGCCAGGCACTCGAGCTGGTCTTCGTGCACCCGGATATTGAGCGATATATCGTCGAGCTTGTGCAGGCGACGCGCGCCGACGGCAGAGTTTTAGTTGGGGCCAGCCCGCGCGGGTCGTTGGCCCTGCTCAAGCTTTCGCGGGCGCGGGCGGCGCTTGACGGGCGCGACTACGTCATACCCGACGACGTCAAATCCGTTGCTCATGCGGCGCTCGCCCATAGGCTGATCTTACAGCCCGAACTCTGGATGAAGAAGCTCTCCGAGCACGAGATCGTCTCTGAAGTTTTAGAGCGCGTCCCGGTCCCGAAAGTAGACTAAGTGTATGCTCGGTCCGCACAGGTGGGCCTTCTTAGGAAGCGTGGCGTTTGCCCTGATCTTGATCGGTGAGATCCTGCGCCACGGGGAGCTCGCAGTGTTGGCTCTGCCGGTGGTGTGCTATCTCGCTATCGGGTTTTATTGCTCTCTTCCTACGGTTGAGCTACGCGCGCGGCGCACCCTGAGCGAGCGCCGCGTCTTGAGCGGAGAGCCCGTGCGCGTCCACGTCACCCTTGAAAACGAGAGCGTACAAGCTCATATAGAGCTGATCGAAGTGACCGACAACGTCCCTCCTCTGCTCACCGTGACTGAGCACACTCCACGCAAAGTCGAGACTTTGCCCCCCGAGGGGCATCTCTCTTTCTCCTACGCTGTGCAGGGGATGCGCGGCCTCGCCCAATGGAAGACGCTCTCTGTCACAGTGACGGACACGCTGGGACTCTTCACGCAGAGACTGGAACTCCCGTGCGAGAGCGAGCTCCTCATTGTACCGACGTTTGAGCGGCTCGATGAGATTCTCATTCGTTCGCGGCGGACGCGTATCTTCTCTGGGCAAGTCAAGGCACGTTTAGGAGGCACAGGCATAGAATTCTTCGGGGTCAGGGAGTACTATCCCGGCGATGAGCGGCGTTATGTCAATTGGAAGGCGACGGCCCGCAAGGATCGGCTCATCGTCAACGAATTTGAACAGGAGCGCGTCGCCGATGTCGTCATTCTCTTAGATGCCCGTGAGCGTAGCGACGTAGTAGCCCCCACCCTCGATCTCTCTTCACCCTCACCCCCATCCCTTTTCCCCTCGGAGAGAGAGGGGAGCAGAGGGGTGAGGGCCTTCTCACTCTTCGAGCACAGCGTGCGTGCCGCGCTCGCTCTCGCTCATTACTTCACAGTCCAGGGCAACAGGGTGGGGCTGCTCATCTACGGGAAGTACTTAGAGTGGACCTGGCCGGGGTTTGGCCGCTGGCAGCGCGAGCGATTGCTGCGGGCTATCGCCTCGGCTGAAAAGGGCGATAAAGCCGTCTTCGAGGACTTGGAGAATCTCCCGACGCGGCTGTTGCCGGCGGGCTCCCAGCTCGTCTTCGTCGGCCCGATCATAGAATCGGATGTCAAGACGATCGTTGATCTGCGCTTCCGATATGAGATCCTCTGTATTGCCCCAAACCCGATCATCTTTGAGAGCGCTTTTTTGTCTCCGACTCCTGAGGTGAGCGTAGCGTTACGGATGGAGCACTTGCGTCGTCAGGCGGTGCTCGCCTGGATGCGGCGGGCCGGGATTCGCGTGGTTGATTGGGATGTGACGAAGCCGTTGGCGGCCGTGGTTGAGGGGGAGCTGGGGCAGGTGGCGGCACGCGCAGCCCTCATTCGCCAGAGGATAAGATAACAATGAGAAAGTTGCTCTGGGGGATCGCGCGGTTGGGGTGGCTGCTCAGCTATGGTACCCTGTCGCTCTTGCTGTTGATAGGCGGGGAATGGCTGTGGGGGATGCTCGCTGGAGTTTTTGGGGCGTTTTCGCTGGTGACAAGCTATGGGCGCTGGAGCTGGCCTGTCTCTCTCAACTTTCTTGTGCTCTTATCCGTCGCAGGTCTTGTGGCGCTCACGCGGAGTGCCTGGGGGGCATTGCTCAGTGTAGTTGTAGGTCTTCTCGCTTGGGATATTGAGCTCTTCGTGCGGCGGCTGGAGCCGTTCGCCGAGATACCGCCCCTGATAGTGCGCGCGCATCTGACCCGTCTTGGGCTGATCGCCCTTGT
>JBBISQ010000060.1:0-10416 GCA_037441155.1 Candidatus Fraserbacteria bacterium | reverse complement strand
CCCATCGCTTTCGCAGCGAGCGCGAACTCTTGCTCGCGCAAGACGAGAAAGAGCCCGCGCAGCGTCCGGGCCGTGCCCCCCCAGCCCAAGACCGAGAGAATCATAATAATTAACAGAAACGAGATCGCCGGCGGCAGCCCCGGCGGCAGGATCGCCGCCAGGGCTAACAATAAGGGCAACCCCGGAAACGAGTTCAGAACTTCAATCGCTCTTTGAATGAAGTTGTCCCAGCCGCCACCAAAGTACCCCGAAATCCCGCCGAAGATGATCGCGAGCGTCAAGCTAATCGCCAACGCCAACGGTCCAATCGAGAGCGAGACCCACCCCCCAATGAGCGTGCGCGAGAAGAGATCGCGCCCGACGTCGTCAGTGCCGAAGAGAAAGATCTGACCGGGAGAATTGGGATCGCGTTCGCCCGTCCCAAATAAGTGAATATCCGTGGGGATGAGCCAGAAGAGTCTATAGGGGTCGCCCTTGACGAAAAATCTGATAGGATAGACTTGCTCGGTGTTCTCGCGATAGATCCACCGCCCCCGAGGGTCGCGCTCGCGTGCGAGCCCGTAGACGAAGGGCCAGCTCAAGCGCCCATCTCTATCGAAGAAGTGAATCCTTGTGGGCGGGGCGAACGCGAATCGCCGATGCTGGGTCGCGTAATCATACGGGCTGATAAAATGCGCAAAGAGCGTCAAGAGCACAAGCAGCACGATAACAACGCCCCCCAGGGCGCCGAGCTTATGGCGCCGGAAGCGCCGCCAGATGAGCTGCCCCTGACTGACGGGTCTCTCAGTCATAGCGAATCCGCGGGTCCACCCATGCTAAGAGAATATCTGCTAAGAGATTGCCGAGGAGAAGCAAGATCGCGAAGAACATCAAGAGCGTTTGCACGAGATAGTCATCATACGCCCGCAGGGCATCGTAAAAGAGCCGCTCGACTGTGGGGAAATTCAGCACGATCGCTGTGATCAGGGCTCCCCCGATCAGGCCGGGGAGGCTCTGCCCGAAGATACTGATCATCACGTTGAGCGCATTGCGCACGGCGTGTTTATAAATCACGACGCGCTCGCTGAGGCCCTTGGCCCGCGCCGTCATAATATACTGAGACCCTAAGATGTCGAGCATCTGGCCGCGCATGATGCGCATCAGCCCGGCGATCGAAGAGCCGCCGATCACCAAGACCGCTGGCCACAGATGCCAGAGATAGTCGAGCCATTTTCTGAGCGACCACTCCCACGGCCAGGGCGACCCGCCCATGTGCTCTTGCACAAAGAGCCCGCCCACAGAGGCCCCCGGATTTCCCGGACAGAAGAACTGCCAGCCCCAACTGCACAGCGTCGGCGTGAGCGAGACGACCAGCCAGTACATCAAGACCAACGCTAAGAAGAAATTGGGGATGGAAAGCCCGGCAAACCCCAAGATCGTAAAGATCGTGTCGCCCAGAGAATATTGGCGCGTCGCGGCATAAATCCCCAACGGCAGCGAGATAAGCCACGCAAACAGAAACGTCGGGATGGTGACTAACAGTGTCAGAGGCAACCTCTCCCAGAAAAGCGTGGAGACGGGCTGATTGGTCTCGAACGAGAACCCAAAGTCTGGGTTCCAGTGGATGAACGGAAACTGGGTGCTCACCGACCAGACTCTCCAGCGTTGTCCTGTGGCCGGATCGGTGCTTTCGCTGCTGAAGAGAATTCCCTTGAGCCAGCGCCAGTATCGCTCAACACACCCGCTCCATTGCCACTGGAGCGGCTCGCAGGGCTTTTCTAGCCCCAAATGCTTCGCGATGCTCTGCAGCGTCTCTTGGGAGATGCGCTCGTTGAGCTTATACTTGGTGAGAAAGTCTCCCGGCGCAAGCTGCACGACCAAGAACGCCACGATGGAGATGACGAACATCGTCGGGATCATATAGACCAGACGGCGCACGATGTAGTTGAGCATAGCGCGATGTTGTGCAAACCCTCACCCCTTTGGCTCCCTTCTCCCGAAGCTTCGGGAGAAGGGATGGGGGGTGAGGGCCTATTTCCCTAGCCGACGTTGCTCGTCCTTCCACCACAGCGTATCGGCGAAGAAGAGCACCCCGAAGTTGGGCTTGAAATTCTCGTTGTTGCCCAGATCGGCCTTGCTCGCATAGAGAAACTGTTGATTCACTAAATAGATATAGGGCAAATTCTCCGAGACGATCTGCTGGAACTCTTTATAGATGCGCTTGACTTCGTCCTCATCGAAGGTCGTTGCCCCCAGATCGAACAGCTCGTCCACGCGCTTCTCCCACGCTGGGGGTTTCTCTTTTGAAGAGTAGCGCCAGAAGTGCAAGCGCCCGTTGGTCTTCCAGACGTTGGAGCCGTTATTGGGTTCTGGGCTGCCTGTCAACCCCAAGACCATCGCTTCGAATGTGCTCGTCGTCAATTGATTGACGAGCGCATTGAAGTCCACCGGGCGGGCGTTGGCCTTGACCCCGATCTTGGCGAAGTCGTCTACTAAGAGTGAGACGATCTTCTCCCGGATCTGATTGCCCGAGTTTGTCACCAAGGTGAACTCCAGCTCGCGGTCTCTTTCCGGGCCAAAGAGCGTGAGATCAGCAGGCCGGTCTTCGGGGTTGGCGAAGTTCTTCAAAAACTCGTCGGTGATGTTACGCGTGCCGTCGCCGTCTATATCTTTCAAGGCGATCTCGTCGAGCAGTCGCCCAGCTTTCTCTAGATCGTATTCGTATTTGGTGAAGGACTCGCTCTTGTCGTAGTATGGCGAGGGCATGCTGACGGGGCTCCATTGCGGGAGCGCCAAACCGTTATAGATGTTCTCTATAATAGAAGTCTTGTCAATGGCGTGAGCCATCGCCCGGCGGAACTGGACGTGCCGGAAGACGGCTTGTAAAGCCTTATAGAACGGCTTTTCCGGGGCAACCTTCTCGACGTCTTGGTTGAACGCAAGATACGTCTCCCCGAAGAGCGGGCCGTCCTTGAGCAGCTTGCGGTTGTTCGTACCATCGAAACAGATCGTCTTGTCGGTCAGCTCGCGGCAGTCGTTTTGTAAGTCTTTCACCCCCTCCATCAGCAGTGGCCAGTCGGTAGGCCGCGGCCCAAACACATCGGTCTCACCCGCCTGGAACTTCAAGAGCGCGGTGTTCTGATCGGGCACAATGAGAAAGACAAACTGATCGAAATAGGGCAGCTGCACCCCGTTGGGGTCTACTTTCCAATAATACGGGTTGCGCTCCAGCACGACTTGCTGATCCACGTCGTAGCGTACGAAGCGATACGGCCCCAAGCCGACAAACTCACTCGCCGGTGTGCCCAAGCTCCAGGTGTTATTAAAAAGCTCGGGAGAGACGCCAGCCCACTTGCCCGCCTCGGCTTGCTCCAGCACTTTCTGGGCGTCGTCCAGCGCTCGCTGTAATGCTTCGATCAGCTCAGCTTGCTCTTCCGTAACGGCCATCTGCAACGCCTCTAGTGATTCTTTCAGAGAACTTGTGACCTCTCGCACGCGATCAGCCTGCTGCGCGGTGATGGCGTCACCGAGCGCCCCGAGCCCTCGGTCGAGCTCCGCCAGCCTCTCCGAAGAGATCTCTTGCAGATTCTTACGGTTATCGTCAATGACTTTCTTCAGGCCCTCGAAGTACCCTCGAGCGCCGGGGTTGAGCTTCGCGACCTTGTCGGCCAACTTGAACTTGGGCAGGATCTCAAACCCCAAAGAGTTGAGAATGGGCCGGAAGGGCTTGGGCATGATCACCTTGATTGTCTCGTCATCAATCTTGACGAACTCCAGCGGCTTGCCCTCGACGTAGAGCAGATCGCGAAACGACGAGTTCACTTCAGGGTTATAGTGCAGATCGTTCACAGTGAAGAGCACGTCATCGGCGGTGAAGCAGCATGTCCCATCGGACCAGCGCACCCCGCGACGCAGGTGCAAGATGATCTCTTTCTTATCGTCGGAGATCTCCCAGGCGACGGCCAGCCCCGGCGCAGGGGTATAGTCTTCCCATTGGGTTTCGATCAGCCCTGCGTGGAGCAAGCCCGTTATGTCTGTAGAACTTGTCTCTTGGGCCACGACGGGATTGAGAGTTTTTGGCCCGCTGATGGAACTGACGACGATCTTGCTGCCGGGAAGGCCCGGCTCGCTCAGGCCCTCAGCGACGCTGACCACCTTGACGTCGGTGGGGAGGACGCCGCCGCGCGAGGGCTGCGGCTCGATCACGGTGATCTCGACCCTCTGTCCTCCAAGCTCGACGGTCTTCTTGCCCGCGTTGGCAAACCCGCGAATCTGGAAGTGCAGGTGGCGCGTCTCATTCGGGCCGACTTGGACTCTCTGCGTGCCCAACTGTTCGCCGTCGAGCGTCAGCGCCACGTCTTCTGTGACCTCGCTCGTCCCTGGGTTATACAAATAGATATTGAACGCGACCGTCCCGTCTTTGGTGACGATGCGATTGCTGGGATAGACTTCAATCCGTGTGATCGAGAGCGCCCCGACCTGCCCCAGGGTCTCTCTTGGTGCTTCCGGCTTCGCGGGGGGCTGCTGCGGTTGAGCGGGGGCTATTGTAGGCTGTTGCTGTTGCCCTGCCTCCGGCGGCTTCACCCCCGGCGGCACCCCTTGACAACTACTCAAGCCCAACACAAGACCGATCCCGATGCACACAACAAGCACACTCTTCCTCATAGTTCTCGTCTCCCTTGGTTGTTGTTCCCATTATATCTTATGGTCGGCGGGTGCGCCCATACTGCGCCACCCCGATGAGCCCTGCCACCAACCCCATAAACGAGACCGCATACGAGAAGAAGCTCAAGGCAAAGCTGGGTTCTACAACCCTGATGACCATCAAGAAGGGCAGAAGAGCCCCCAGGAGCAGCAGCACGGTCGCGATCAGAATGAGCCGCAGAGGGGTGAGCAGTCTCATCAGCGATAGAGCCAGCACTCGACAGAATGCCCCGCCGAGGGCTCGAACTCCGGGGGCACCTCTTTATCACACAGCCCGGCGATAACTGCTGGGCATCGGGGATGGAACCGGCAGCCCGACGGAGGGTTGACTAAACTCGGCGGCTCCCCCGGCGGGATCTTCTTGAACGTCACAGCGTTCTGGGGGTCGGGATCGGGGATCGCTGCCAAGAGCGCCTGGGTATAGGGGTGCAACGGGTTTTTCAAAAGCTCGTGCACCGGCGCTTTCTCGATGAGCTTGCCCGCGTACATCACGAAGATCCGCTCGGCAAAATACCGCACCGTCGAGAGATCATGCGTGATATAGATCACGCTCAGATTATACGAGCGCTGCAGCCCTCGAAGCAGCTCCAAAATTTCGACGCGCACCGAGGCATCGAGCATCGAGACCGGCTCGTCGGCCACAATGAATTTGGGGCGCAAGATCATAGCCCTTGCGATCACCAGGCGCTGCTGCTGCCCCCCTGAGAGCTGATGTGGGAATTTGTGCAAGAAATCTTCGACTGGGGTGAGCTTAACTTCTTCTAAGACCTCTCGAATCTGCTGCTCCCGCTCGGCCTTACTCCCTACTCTGTTAATGAGCAGGGGTTCCTCGAGGATGCGGTGGACGTTCATGAACGGCGGCAGTGCCCCGTAGGGGTCCTGCTGAATGTACCCGACCTGCGGACGGTACCAGCGCAGGTCTCCATCGAGCGAGCGCCCCTCGAAGAACACCGCGCCCTTGGTGGGGCGATAGAGCCCCAAGATCGTCCGGGCGAGCGTGGATTTCCCGCACCCGCTCTCGCCGACAACAGCGATCGCCTCGCCATGGCGCACCGAAAAGCTCACGCCGTCTACAGCCCGAACGAAGCCCGCCCGCCCAAACGCACCGCGACGCAGCTCAAAGTGCGTATGCAAGTCCTGCACCGATAGGAGTATCTGCTCTGCCATAGCTATTTATATAACCAACACTTGACCAAGCGTCCACCGGGCATTTCAATCAGCGGGGGCTCGTGATCGCACTGAGCAAACCGTGAGGGGCAGCGCGCGGCAAAGCGACACCCCGGGGGAGGGTTGATCAAGCTCGGCGGACGCCCCGCAATGAAGTCGAGCGTGCGCTCCTCGCGCAGTCTAGGGACACTGGCCATCAGCTTCTGCGAATACGGATGCAGCGGATTGGGATAGAACTCCTCCGCTGTGCCCCACTCGACCAGCTGCCCCGCATACATAATCGCGACGTGATCGGCCAACTCGCTAGAAGTAGCAATATCGTGTGTGATCAGAAAGAAGCTCTTCTGGAACTCTCGCTTGATGCCCTTGAGGGCGTTCATGATGTTCGCTTGGGTGAGCACATCGAGCGCCGACGTCGGCTCGTCGAGAATAATCAGATCGGGATTCGTCACTAACGCCATGGCGATCACGGCGCGCTGGCGCATCCCCCCGCTGAGCTCGAACGCATAGCGCTGGAGAAAATCCGTAGGGATACCGACGATCTGCGCGACCTCGCGCGCCCGCGCCCAGGCGTTCCGCTTATCCATCCCCTGATGGATGATCAGCGGTTCAGCAATCTGATCCCCGACTCTCAAGACGGGGTTGAGAGAGTTCATCGCGGCCTGAGCGACTAGCGAAATCCTCGTCCAGCGCACTTCTCTGCGAAAGCGCTCTTCGCTCCAGGGCATGATGTCTACCCCGTCGAGCTCCACCCGCCCGCTGTAGGTGTGCACGTTGCGCGGCAACAGCCGCAGCACCGCGCGAGCCAGCGAGGTCTTCCCACAGCCGGATTCCCCCAGAACCGCCAAGGCTTGGTTGCGCCCCAAGACAAAGCTGATCCCATCAACGGCCTGCACGACCCCCGCAGACGTGCGGAAGTACAGTTTGAGGTCTTCAACACGAAGGAGCGGCCGGGCTCCCCCCTGCGAGAGTATCGCCTGATTTCTGACTTCTGATCTCTCTCTCATAGCTCTCTCAGTCTGGGGTTGAAGATGCGATCCAAGGCGAACCCCAGCAGCGAGAACCCCAGGGCTGTAAACATTAACAAGACTGAGGGGCTCAGCACCCAATAGTAATAGCCCTTATAGAGCGCGCCGTTGTTGGAGGCGTCGTTCAAGACCTTGCCCCACGTCGGCAGCACTGGGTCGCCCAGCCCCAAAAAACCCAGCGACGCTTCTAAGAAGACCAACCCAGGGATGAGCGTGACAAACCCCGGCACCAGGATCGGGATGATCCGCGGGGCCATATATCGAATGATGATGCGCAGGTTGCTCGCCCCATAGGCCCGCGCCGCTTCTATATACGGGGATTCTTTGATCTGCAAGAAGATCGCCCGATAGACTTTGATCCCCGCGGTGAAGATCGACAGCAGCGTGATGACGACCATCATCACCCAGATGCTGCGGGAGTAGAACGTCCCGACGATAATCAAGATGGGCAGCGTCGGGAGGATAATGTTGACTTCCGTGATGCGCTGGATGAGCCCATCGATCCAGCGGCCGTACCACGCCCCGATCGCCGCGATGATGAGTGTTGTCAAACTCGTCCCAACAGCTACGATAAATCCGAACGCCAACGCCACCGGAGCCCCCCACAGGAGCGCGACCATCAGATCGCGACGCTTATGGTCCGTGCCCGCCAGACCGTAGACCTTGCCATAGACGATGAGCTTCGCGTCCACATCCGAGTTCTCTTCAAAGAGCGCGCCCTCGAGGCGCAGCTCATACCGTCCGTGCAGGGGGGACTGACGGCCCGCAGCTGCGAAGAGCCCGACTTCGGGAGGCTGCCCCAAGCGCCGCTCCAATCGTGTATCTTGAGAGATATTATAGCGTTCGTTCGCCTTGAGCTTGCGCTCGCCTAGGGAGATCTCCCGGCCGTCGGGAGTGCGCCAACGCAGCGCCACGTAGGGCAAAAGCTCAGCATACTTCGCCTCGAGCAAGAGCGTGAGCTCCGTGGGGAAGTCGTCATAGCGATAGTCGAACGCCAACGAGATACTGACCGTCTTGTCCGCGCGCGTCTTCGCCGCGTTCACCCGATGGACTGCCGTCTCGGTCGGAGAGGCCTTGACGAAAGCCCCCTTGGTGCTGACGACGATCGTCTCCGGGAGCTTCTTCACAGCGAAGAGGTTGAGCCAAGCCGGCTGGGCGTAGCGCGGGCTCTCCTGCCAGATATCTTCGCCGCCGCGCCAGAGCCGGATCGCTTCCGAATAGGGCAGGATGACTACAGCCAGCACGGCCAGGGCGATCAAGGCCACGATGATCCCCAGCCCTACGAGCGCTGAGGGATACTGGCGCAGCTGGCGTACCCCGCTTCGGATGGCGTTCACACCACACCACCTTCTGCTCCGACCTTCACTCGCGGGTCCACCAGCGCGTAGACGATATCGAGCAGAAAGACGGTCAACGCCAACAGATACGCGTAGATCACCGTTGACGCGATGATGACCGGGGTGTCATAGAGCCCGATCGCCTGGAAGGTGAGCCGCCCGATCCCCGGCCAGTTGAAGACCGTCTCTAAGATGATCGCGCCGCCCCACAGCCCGATGAGCAAGAACGCAAATTGTGTGATAATCGTGGGCAGGGTCGGGCGCAGGATATAGCGCCGCTCGATGATCCCCGAGGGCAGCCCCTTGGCCCGCGCCATCTCCACGTAGTCTTCGCTGGCGAAGATGAGAAAGAAGGTGCGCCGCGAATAGATCGCGATGAACGCCGAGCTGAGCCACAGGGCGAGCGTGGGCAAGATCATGTGTTTGAGAACGCTGAGCGCGTACTGCAGAGTGTCTTTGGGCGGGGGGGCCTCGACCATGCCCCCAAAGGGCAAGATCTTTAAGAGCGACGCGAAGATGAGAATGAGAAAGATCCCGTAGAACCATGCCGGCGCGGCCGAGGTGGGAGTCATGGCGATCACGAACCTGTCTAAAAAACCCCCATAGCGCCGGGAGAGCCACAGCCCCGCAAAGAGCGACCCGAAGAAGAGCAAGAGATTCGCCGTGCCAAAGAGCAAGAGCGTCGCGGGTAATCGTTCCAGCAAGATAAGTCGGACCTGGCGCGAGCCGGAGTCGCTGGAGAGCTGCTCAGCGCGCCCCAAATTCAGCGTGAGCGCGTCCCACAGATACGCGAAGCTCCGCACCAAGAAGGGCTTATCCAAGCCCAAGCGCTTGTATTCGAGCTCTCTGCGCTGGTCAATGATGCGGCGCAGCTCACTGGGCGGCAGGGTCTGCAACGTGCGATCCCCCAAGACGGCCGCACCCACGGCCTCGTCTATTTGGGCCTTGCGGATCTGGTCAACATAGCCGCCCATGTTGGCGATGAGTACAGCCAAATAGACCCCTACGACGACCGTCAGCGCCAGCGCGATGACTCGATAGACTGTGTATGTGAGCACTCGTCGGAGTGTCTCAAGCATAGGCGTTTGTGCCATCACCTCTGGCCCCTTTCCTTCACCCTCACCCCCGTCCCCTCCCCCCTTGGAGGGAGAGGGAGAGGGGTGAGGGGCCGGAAGCCGGAAGTGAGGGCTTCTCTCTCATTGCACCGTGACGAAAGTGATCTCCTCTGTTGAAGGAATGCTGACGAGCTTGGAGACCACGATCACCTCAAGACGATTGGCACCGGCAGCAAGGTGAGCTGTCTGTTCGGGGCTGAGTGCCACGCGCCACAGCCCGTCCTGAACGGCTTGAGCTTCGCCGGAGAGCGCAAGCTGACCTGCTGCATCGAAGACCAAGAACTTGACGAAGTCTATGTCTTTGATAGCATACGGCTCGCCCCTGAAGGTGACAGCGACATCGAACTCCGCTGAGCCGCCAAGCTGGACCTGCATCGGCCCGGAGACCTCCACCTCAGCGATCCGCGCTTCGCTAAAGCGCAGCCACTTCTCCGGGGGATCAGGGAAGTCCGCAAATCTCTTGATCACTATGTTCTTCTCGACAGGGTAGACGGAGTCGAGATAGAACGGCCCCTGCCCAACCCAGAAGTGCTTGTGAGTGTTATACCATTCGCCAAGGAGCCGATAGCGTTCTTTCGCTTCTTCAGGCGTGATGAAGTCTTTGAGAGTCTTTTCGTATGGGATGAAGCCCTGCTCGAGCGCTTGAGCACGATATTTCTCTAAGATGGGCAACGCCGGCCCGGCGATATAATTGGCCCGCTCGACTTTCAGCTTGTCGGACTTCGCTGCGGAGAACGCGAGCTCCTTGTTCTGTTCGGCTACGATCCCGATAGCGAAGCTCTGCAGCGGGGTCGCGGTGAAGAGATAATCGGCCCGCGACGCGGCGATCCACTCGGCATCGGGGTAGAACAAGTCGCTATAGACCTCGACTATCAATGGGTCTTTCTGAACGATTTTGAGCCCGCGGAAGTGGAGCATGAACGACTCGAACGACGAGACCGCGGCTTCATCGTAGATGGGGCTTTCGGGCTTGGCCCGCTCAAACGTGAGAATGAAGCTGAGCACACAGTCCGCGAGAGAGACCTGCGAGCCATCATGCCACTTCATCCGGAAGAGATTATCGTCATAGTAGACGACGGTCTTTGT
>JBBISQ010000059.1:0-10767 GCA_037441155.1 Candidatus Fraserbacteria bacterium | reverse complement strand
CTCCAGGGCGGAGCCTCGGTGGGCACCTCCGGAGCGAGCGAGAGACTATAGTGATTGGCTGTCGCGATCAGTAGCTCTGCAAGCTGGAACGAGTCTTCGTCTGGGGCCTGGATCTCGAAGACCCCGTTGTTGTCGCTGTCGTAGCCGATCATGTCCATATTGAAAACGCCCAGAATCTGGGCGCCCTCGCGCTTGAGCCGCCCGGCATAGGCCCGACTGCCCACCAGCCCTTGCTCTTCCCCCGTGAAGAGCACAAAGTAGATAGATCGCTTGAACTTATACTGACTCAAGACCCGCGCGGCTTCGAGCACGCCAGCGCTGCCGCTGGCGTTGTCGTCGGCTCCGGGAGCAAGTCGGCTCGACCTGACCCCCTGTGCCACACTGTCTAAGTGTGCTGTAATTAAGATAATCTCTGGGCTTTGGGGGTCTGTGCCCGGCAAGACGGCCTCGAGGTTGTACGACAGCCCAGTCCGACAGGAGAGCGAGTAGGGGTCGAGCTTCGTTTGCAAGCCAAGACTTTCAAAATACTTGCGCCCGTACTCGACAGCACGGTCAATAGCTGGGCCGTCGCACGCCCAGCGCGACCCCTGGGCGTTGCACGCCTCCCCGCCCTCGGCGGACTGCAACTGACAGATGTGCTCGCGCAGTTGAGCTTCTTGTACTTGCTCGATCACCTGCGCGATAAACGGGTCTGGCGGCTGGAGCCACGCCCCTGCTGAAGAGAAAGAGAATTGAGCTTGCCAAAACAACCCCAGCGTCACCACGACGATACTGAGAAGAACTCGTTTCATACAAAGACTCACCTCGTGGGGAGTATTTTGACGATTTTGCGCAAAATGTCAAGGCTCTTGCCAAGGATGCACACGCTCACAGTTTCTTGTAAAATCAAAAAATTCTCCGACGAAGCTTGCAGGAGTGAGGAGGTTTTGCGTGAGCTCCAGAACGACACCAGAGCTTAAGGGCGTGCTCGAGCAAGCCTACTGGAATCTCGAGCCGCCGGCCTTGTACGAGGAGGCCATTCGGAGGAATGAAGCGCGTCTGACTCACGACGGTGCGCTCGTTGCCTACACGGGACGCCACACCGGGCGCTCCCCCCAAGACAAATTCATCGTCAAAGAACTCAGCAGCGCCGAGAAGGTCTGGTGGGGCCCGGTCAATGCTCCCATGGCCCCAGAGCAGTTCGACGGGCTCTACGAGCGACTGTGTGATTATCTGGGAACACGAAGAGTCTTCGTGCAAGACCTAGAAGTCTGCGCCGCACCGCGCTATCGCATCCCCATTCGGGTCATCACCGAATATGCGTGGCACAGTCTCTTTGCGCGCAACCTCTTCATCCGATCCCGACGGAAGCATCACACTCCAGAGATCACCGTGATCTGCGCCCCATCGTTCCATGCCGTGCCGGAGCGCGACGGCACACGCTCCGAGACGTTCATCGTGCTTCATTTGACTCAGAGAATAATCTTGATCGGCGGCACGCCCTACGCTGGGGAGATCAAGAAATCCGTCTTCACCCTCTTGAATTATCTCTTGCCCCACCAGGGCGTCCTGCCCATGCACTGCTCGGCCAATCAGGGCGCCGACGGCCAGACGGCACTCTTCTTTGGGCTTTCCGGCACGGGCAAGACGACGCTCTCCACCGACCCTGACCGTCCCTTGATCGGCGACGACGAGCACGGCTGGTCCGACGAAGGCGTCTTCAACTTCGAAGGCGGCTGCTACGCCAAAGTGATCGGGCTGCGCCGCGAGAGCGAGCCGGAGATCTACCACGCTGTGCACAGATTCGGCACGATCGTGGAGAACGTTGTTTTGGAAGAGCCCAGTCGAATAATCCGATTCGACGACGCCTCGATCACCGAGAACACGCGGGCAGCCTATCCCCTCAAGTTCTTGCCTCATATTGTCCCGACGGGCACGGGGCCGCATCCGCGCACGATCTTCTTCTTAACATATGATGCGTTTGGGGTCCTGCCCCCGATCTCGCTCCTGCGCCCAGAGCAGGTGATCTCGTACTTTTTGCTAGGGTACACGGCAAAAGTCGCTGGGACGGAGCGCGGAGTGGCCGAGCCGACGGCGACGTTCAGCCCGTGCTTCGGCGGGCCGTTCTTGCCCCTGCCCCCACAGCTCTACGCCCAAATGCTATACGAAAGACTCTCGCGCTTCGGCGCCAAGGTCTGGCTGCTCAACACGGGTACACTCGGAGGACCCTACGGCGTCGGCACGAGAATCTCTCTGCCCTACACCCGCGCGCTGGTGCGCGCGGCGCTCGACGGTTCGCTCGAGCGCGTCCCCTTTGAAGAAGACCCATATTTTCATTTGCACTTCCCTGCCCACTGCCCTGGGCTGTCAGCTTTGATCACCAACCCCAAGAAAACTTGGAAGGACGCAAAAGCCTACACGGCCAAAGCCCACGAGCTCGCTCAGCTTTTCCGTGAGCACTTGAAGCAATATAATATAGGAGGTTCGGTATGAACACTGAAGCGGGATTCTCTCGCGGCCTGGAGGGCGTCATCGCCGCGGAGAGCGCCTTGACATATATTGACGGCCAGAAGGGGATTTTAGCGTACGTCGGCATTCCCATTGAAGAATTAGCAGAGCACTCGACGTTTGAAGAGACCGCGTTTCTGCTGCTCCATCGGCGACTGCCCACGCGGTCGGAATTGCAGCAGTTCAGCGAAGAGCTGATACGTCAGCGGCCCTTATCCGCGCCGATTGTCGATATTTTGAAGGTCCTGCCGCGTCAGGCCCCCCCTATGGCGCTGCTGCGCACAGCCATCTCTGTATTGGGGCACTTCGATCCCACCGCTGATGACGTCTCGCTCTCGGCTTTGAGAGAGAAGGCGATCACGCTGATCGCCCAGATGGCGACGGTCACCGCGGCGATTGGGCGACTCCGCAAGAACCAAGAGATCATCCCTCCCGACCCGACGCTCCCTCATAGCGCCAACTTTCTCTATATGCTGACGGGGAAGAGACCCGACGCAGCGGCAGCCCGGATCTTCGACGTCGCACTGATCTTGCAAGCTGACCACGAGTTTCCCGCCTCGACCTTTGCCAGCCTGGTCGTCGCTTCGACCCTCAGCGACGTCTACTCCGCGATCTGCGCCGCCTTGGGAGCCTTGAAGGGCCCGCTCCACGGCGGAGCTAATGAGCAAGTGATCAGAATGATCCTAGAGATTGGCGATCCCTCCAGAGCTGAACCCTATATTAGAGAGAAACTGGCGCGCCACGAGCGCATCATGGGCTTTGGCCATCGCGTCTATAAGACATACGATCCTCGCGCACGCATCCTCAAACGCTATCTGCAAGAGCTTGTTGACCAGATCGGAGACCCTCGGCTCTTCGAGATCGAACAGATCGTCGAGAAGACGGTCATTGATGCTCTCGGAACCAAGGGGATCTTCCCCAATATCGACTTCTATTCCGGGACGGTCTGTTACTATCTGGGCATCGAGCCGGAGCTGCTGACCCCGATCTTCGCGGTCAGTCGCATCGCGGGATGGATGGCGCACATTATCGAATACGTATCGGACAATCGGCTCTTCCGGCCGACCACGCGCTATGTCGGCCCCCCCGTGGGAACCTATGTTCCCCTAACGCAGAGAGAGCCTAAATGAGATTCTCTTTCAATCTGATCTCGAACGGTTCGGCGATCTTGCTCAAGCTTTCGCGGTCGCGCAGATAGATCTTTGGGCCATCCAGCTCGACGTAGCCACGCTCTTTAAACGAGCTGAGGGTGCGGATGGCCGTCTCCGTCGAGATCCCTGCAAGTTCTGCGAGCTCCGAGCGCGACAGATCGACCCCAACGTAGACCCCTCGCTCTTCAGAAGTCCCGTAGACTTGAGCCATCATCAGCAGCAGCCGCGCCAGGCGCTCGTCGCTCCCCTCGTAGCTGGTCTCGATCAAGCGATCCTGAAAGGCTTTAATCTCGCGCGCCAGCTTCTCTATAATCTTGAGCGCGACTCTGGGGTATCTTTCTAAGAACGACACGAACGGCTCCCGTTGATAGAAGTGCATCCGTGTCGGCTCGAGCGTCTGAGCGTAGGCCGAGTAGACCTCGCGGTCGAACATAGTCTTCTCCCCCAGCATCTCGCCGGGGCCCAACAGCTTGAGAATCTGTTTCTTCCCCTGAGGGGAGTGCTTGGCCAATTTCACTTTCCCCGTGCAAATCACGTAGAAGCCGAACGCCGGCTCGCCCTCTTGAAAGATCAGCTCACCCTTGTCATACGAGACTGGGCGGGCCATAGATCGCAGCTCTCGTATCCCCTTCTCGTCCAAGTCTGAGAAGATCCACGAACACTCACCGCGACACTCTGGGGGATGCCCTCCTGTGATCGCCATGCTCTTCACCTCGCTCTCAGATTGTATTTTATACTGTGCTATTCTTCAAAGACGCCCAGGGCGCGGAACCGCTCCGCGCGCATCTGCACCAAGCGTTCCGGAGCTATACTCTGCACGGCGCTCAAGTGGCGCTGCCAGGCTTCGCTTAAGGCCTGAGCAGCGCGGGGGGTGTCAAGATGGGCCCCGCCGGGAGGTTCGGGAACGATCTCATCAATAACGCCCAGGTCTAATAGATGCTGTGCAGTCAGCTTCAAGGCTCGCGCGGCTTGGGGGGCTTTCTTGGCATCGCGGAAGAGAATAGCGGCACAGCCTTCGGGCGTGATCACCGAATAGATTGCGTTTTCCATCATTAAGACGCGATCTCCCACCCCCAACGCCATGGCGCCGCCGCTGCCCCCTTCGCCGATGATCGTCACGATGATCGGGACGCGCAGGTGGAACATCTCATAGATATTCTGGGCGAGCGCGCCCCCGATGTTCCGCTCCTCCGCGTCGATGCCCGGATAGGCCCCCGGGGTATCAATGAGCGTGAAGATCGGGAACCCAAAGCGTTCTGCGAGCTTCATCACTCTGAGGGCTTTGCGATAGCCCTCTGGATGGGGCATCCCAAAGTTTCTGCGGACGTTCTCTGAGGTGTCGCGCCCCTTCTGCGTGCCCACGACGACTATCGTCTCTCCGGCAAAGCGCGCCAGCCCCGCGACAATGGCCGCATCATCCCCGTAGAGCCGGTCACCGTGCAACTCGTAGAAATCTTCCATGATGAGCTTGACATAATCAAGAGCGTAGGGGCGTTGAGGATGGCGCGCCAGCTTCACCCGCTCCCAGTCATCCAACGGGGCTGACGGCGCTGCCTGCAGAGCCGCAAGCTTCGTTTCCAGACGCGTGATCTCCTCAGAGAGGTCAAGCCCGCTGCGGCTCAGCTCTCGGAGCTGCTCAATCTGCCTCTGCAGCTCGACGATGATCCGCTCACTCATACGAAGAATCGTAATACCCGAATCAGCTCTTCGCGTAAGGTCTCGCGTTTGACGACGTTGTCCACAATGCCATGCTCGAAGGCAAAGCGATCCGTCTGAAAGTCCTCGGGCAGATCTTGTTTGATGGTCTGCTGGATGACCCGCCTTCCCGTAAAGCCGATGAGCGCACCCTTCTCGGCGAGCGTAATATCTCCCAACGAGGCGATGCTCGCCTGCACCCCAGCTGTCGTGGGGTAGGTCATGATCGAGATGAACGGCACCCTGGCGTCGGCGAGCTTCTTGCGGCACGCGGAAGTCTTGGCCATCTGCATTAGTGAGAGGATCCCTTCGTGCATGCGGGCACCGCCGGTCGCAGAGATTAAAATGAACGGGACGCGCTCACGAGCGGCACGCTCCATGCCGTGGCAGATCTGCTCGCCCATCACCGAGCCCATGCTCCCTCCGATAAACCGGAAGTCCATCACCGCGAGAATGACGGGGTACCCACCAATCCGCGCCCGCCCTACGATGATCTCGTTGGCCAATCCCGTCTCCTCCTGAGCTCTCTTGATCGTTTCCGGATAGGAGTCTCCGTCTTCGTCTACAAAGCCCAAGGGGTCCGCGGCGACAATGGGACGCGAGATGTCCTCGAACGAGTCCGGATCGGTTATCATCTGAATGCGTTCGGGTGCCGTGAGGAAGAAGTACTCCCCGCACTTGGGGCAGATATTGTTATTCTCCCGAACCCTCTTCTTGAAGACCAGCTCGTGGCACGCCTTGCACTTCATCCACAAGGCTTCGTCGTCCTTGCGCTCGACGCGATCCAGCTCGACTTTAAAATATTTCTTGCCGAAGATCGCCATGGTCGCTTGCACCCCTGTCTCGATCTATTATATCATAAATCTGATGAGGCGCGTGAACTGGACGATCACCGAGCAGCAGCACCACGCCCTGAAGAAGCTCTCGCAGCAGACGGGGTTGCCCATCTCCGAGTTGGTGCGCCGTGCTCTAGATAAGTACATCGGGCTGCTGGGCGAGCGCACGGAGCAGATCGAACGAGAGCCCACGCCACAAGGAGCACCGCATGAATCGCAAAAATAGATTTCATATGGCCAGCCCGGAGGAGATCAAGTCCGGTCGCGTGACAGATATCTACTTTCAGCGCGCCCAACAGATCCTGCAGAAGAAGAATATTGACAAGCGGGTGCGCCTGGAAGTCACGATGAAGAAGCGCTTCCCCGAGGGCTGGGAGTGGGGGGTGCTCTGTGGCCTGGAAGAAGTCATCGCCCTCTTGCACGATCTCCCCGTGGATCTGTGGGCGCTTCCCGAAGGGACGATCGTGCGCATTCACGAGCCGGTCTTGATGATCGAAGCAAGCTATGAGAAATTTTCTGTCTACGAGACGGCGGTGCTGGGGTTGCTCTGCCAAGCGAGCGGGATTGCGACGAAAGCCGCGCGGTGCGCCAAAGCTGCCCAGGGCCGCCCAATCTACAGCTACGGCGTGCGCCGCGTCCACCCAGCAATTGCCCCCATGGTCGAGCGCGCTGCTTATATCGGAGGATGCGCAGGGGTCTCCAGCGTCGTGGGCGCAGAACTGCTGGGCATCGAGCCGTTTGGCACGATCCCCCACGCCCTGATCTTGATCTTAGAAGACTCGACGACGGCCTCGTTGATGTTCGACGAAGTGATTGATAAGTCTGTGCCGCGCGTCGTCTTGATAGACACGTTTGGTGACGAAAAATTTGAAGCGCTCGAGAACGCTGAGCTGCTCAAGGGCAACATTGACGCTGTGCGGCTCGATACGCCCAGCTCGCGCCGCGGCGATATGCTCGAGATCGCCCGGGAAGTCCGGTGGGAGCTAGACACGCACGGCTACGAAAAAATACAGATTTTTATCTCCGGGGGCATAGACGAAGACGTTATTCCTCAGCTCAACGAGGTCGCGGACGCCTACGGGGTCGGCACGGCAATCAGCAATGCGCGGGTCTGCGACTTTGCCATGGACATTGTCGAGATTCAGCAGCCTGATGGGCACTGGGAGCCCACGGCCAAGCGCGGCACGCGCAGCGGCGCGAAACAGCTGTGTGTGTGCGACGAGTGCGGACACCGCGAGGTCTATCGCTGGGGACAGGAGCCGCGTCAGTGCCCGAGCTGCCTCGCCCCATGGGAGCCGCGCCTGAAACAATATCTCGACAAGGGGCAGCTCATCCAGAGACTGCCTTCAGCCCAAGAGATTCGCGCCTACGTGCTGGAGCAGCTGCCCAAGCACACGTGAGTGCTATGGCAAGCGCCCGTTGGGCGCATCTGATAGAGCCATAGGTGTTGGCTCTTTGGGCTCCAGCCCCAACACCTTGCGCACCAAGGGGTTTCGCCTATCTAACCGATACCCCTCGATCTCGCGGCTCTCGCCGGGATAGTATTTGAGAATCAATCTCCCGTCGCGCTTGATGCGCTCGAAGAAGTCGCGCGCCTCCGTCCACGCCGCAAACCCCATACTGGGCTCTTCCATGAGCTTGTCAATCACGAGCTTCCAGCCGATATAGTGATACGTCCCTTCGAGCAGCTCGCGCTCCAGCCGATCGAAGAGCTTGATGAATCTCTCTAGGCGCTCGTCTACAGCCGTATCGGCATTGAACGGGACATAGACGGCGACGTCCTTGAGCACCTGGGCGACGGTGCCCTCCAAGCCGCAGACGAGCACTTCCTTCCCAAAGTCGTTGCGCGCGAGATTGACGACATCTAAGAAGATCTTATCTCCGGTCAGCAGCACATAGCGAGTGATCTCCTTGCGGAACGCGAGGGTGCGCAAGACGTCTACGGCCATGCGCATATCTATTTTGTTTTTTGTGGGGCGGCCCTCGCGGTCGCGATCCTTGGGAACGTTGATCGCTTGAACGCCCTCGTTGTCGAGTTCGAGCTTGAAGTGTTCAGGGTAAGTGAGCTCGCTGAAGTCTGCGTAGATGTTGATGAACTTGACACCTCCAAAAGACCGAGCTTTTTCGACGAGTTCATCGGCGGTCAAGTCACGCCCGTATTGATGGCGAAAACCGATATAGATATTCTCCAAGTCGACAAAGACGGCAGTTTCGGGTTGTCCATTCATAGAAATTCCTCCTTGGTGTGTGCACAATCACGAGTCTGCTCAATTGTCAAAGACCACGAGTTTACTCCATTATAAGAAGCGCCGGGGAAAAGTCAAATGGGCGCTGCGCGCGGTCTTGAGAGGGCACGCTCGAATTTTCTTATGCCAAAAACTCTAAGATTGCCCTGTGGACTTCTTCGGGACGCTCGCGCGGCGCCCAGTGGCCACAGCCAGCAAGGACAACAAGCCGCGCATTCTTGAAGAGCCGGTGCGCCCGCCGCGCCGCCTCGACGGGCACCACCCGATCACGCTCTCCGTGAATGAGCAGCACTGGGGCTTCTATGCGACCGAGCTCGCTCAGAAAATTCGTCCTGACCCGATCCCACCAGATCTCATCGCGCAGCCACTGCGCAAACGCCCGCCGGGCCTGAGGGTGCCTGGCCCATCGAGCGACTTCAGCGACAAGCTCTGGGGTGATGAAGCTGGGATTGCCGGTGAGCACGCGCATCCCCCACCGCACGAGCACTCGGCTGAAGCGAAGGGGCAGCACGGCTATCTCTTGCAGGGCCGGCCAGCGCGTCAGCGCCCACACAATACGGTGCGCCAAAAAGCGCTCTTGCAGCCCGTAGCTGTCCACAAGCACAAGCTTTTCAACGCGCTGCGGCGCACGCAGCGCCACCCCCAGCGCAATCGCGCCGCCCATCGAAAGCCCGATCAGACTCACCCTGGAAAGCGTGAGCGCATCAAGAAGCTTCTGCACGAATTCAATGAAAAACTCGGTCGTATAGGCGACGGAGGGCTTGGCGCTGGCGCCATAGCCGGGCAAGTCCGGAGCGTAGACGCGATAGTACGGCGCAAGCGCTTCCAAAGCCAATCCCCATGAGAGCGATGCGGAGTCGATCCCGCCGCCATGCAGCAACACAACATTTGGTCCGCGCTCCCCGGCGACTAAACACCGGATGCGCAGCGCGTCTATCTGAAGCCAACGCTCGTGAGCCATTGTGGCATCGGCGCGTCCTATCGGGATTGCAGCTCCTGAACGGTTTTCTCCAGTGCTTCGAGGCGCTCCTGCAAGCGTTGCACCGCCTGACGCAGCGCGTCTATCTGCATCTGCGTCGCCAGCAGGGGCAGATAGTTCGAGCGTTCCCCCGTCTCGACGTTATGTACCCACAGCGCGGGGCGCACCCCCATCGGTAAATCCTGATTCTCTGCCTCAACCTGGAACTGCACATACACAAGATGGTCATCATCGAGCCAGAGGGGGAAGAGCCAGCCGTTGACGAGCTGCGCCAGCTGCCACGTGCGATGGCCGTCGGAGAGCCACAGGGACGACTGAATGGCAAGCGCTACGCCTGCTCGATAGCTTGCGAGCGTAAATGCCACGCGCCGCCCGCTAGGAGAGACAGCGATCTCGTTGATCGTTTGATCGAGGGACAGCTCCATCAGCAGGTGCTGGGGTCCTCCGTCCAGATCGACCCTGTAGAGTCCCAGGCGAAGCTCTTCTGCCGTGCGCGGGCGCAGCGTCACGAGATTCGTATAGTAGAGCGTCGAGCCGGAAAGGGCCATCGGCCCAGGTCCAGACACGTCGCTACGATAAAAGACCACTCCCCCGGCAAGAGCTATCTCTTCCCCGGTGGCGATTACATGGCGCACGATCTCCCCTACGGAGAGGTCGCCAGGGGAGAACGATCGGTTTGGGTCTTCGCGTACCAGCAGCACTGATTGACCGTCAGCAGTCCAGATTACGTTCGGAAGCCAGACCGTCGGCAGCTCAGCGACCTTCTCCACAGGGTCTTGCTCAATGTCTAATATCACAACTGCGAATTGTCTCTCATGCTCGCGCAAGAACGCTACGAACTTCCCATCGGGAGAGGGAGCTAGAGCACTGATTGTCCCCGACCCATCCGCCCACAGAAGCCTGGCATCTTGGAGTGTCATGGGCAGCCGGATCTGGAGGGGATCGGCGAGCGCTTCCTCAAGCTCAGAGAGGTTCACTGTCATTCTGTAAATCTTCTGTTGGTTGCCGATCCAGTAAAGCTCATCGCTGTAGAGGGTCGACAACCAGCGGGGCCATGAGAAACTTTCGCGCGAGTCTTCAAGGAAGGTGATCGTCGTACCCAAGTGGGGATGGAAGAGCAAGAGCTTGTCGTCGTAGCTCACGTAGTAACCGTCTCGAGTGGGAGGGGGGAAGGGCGGCCGACTGCCGGTGAAGACGACCCAGCCCTGAGGATGAACGTCCGCCCACAGCGCCGTTATCGGTGGAGGCTGGAAGCCACACCCGCTGACGAGAACGAGAGCCGTCACGAGTATACCGCTGATGATCAATCTCGTATTCATTGAATTCCCTCTCCTTTCTCAGCTACACTGAAGTTGTTACTCTGCGGATGATCA
>JBBISQ010000058.1:0-10776 GCA_037441155.1 Candidatus Fraserbacteria bacterium | reverse complement strand
AGTCCCCGGCGCGGTGCCGGTATAAATCTTGCCAAGATAGATGCTGATATCGTTGGGATTGGTCGGGTCTTGATAGCGCACAAAGAGCGTGTCCGTATCGAAGACTTGGAGCTGCAAATCGCCGGTGGCGACCGGTTGGCCGATCAGGGCCTTGGTGATGAGAATCCCGGTCTGGCTGCGGAAGACGCCGGTGTTCACCCCGGTCTCCTGCAGGACCAACCCGTCCAGGCTGCTGACGAAGTCCCCGCTCTGCATACCCGGATAGTCCGGACAGGGCCCGGCACAGAGCTGCACCACGGGGACGTCATCCCCTAACTGCGTTTGCAGGCTGCCTTGGAGAAACTCGACCTCGTCCGAGTCACGGTTCTCATCGGGGTCGACCACCGTGATGAACGCGGTCTCGCCTACGCGCCAATACTGCTTGGGCGTTCCGTTAATATCCGTGAGAAGAACCTGGCCCTTACTGGCCAGCGCCGCTGGAGCCATGGCCGTAACGCCCACAATAAAGGCGATCACGGCGATCAGGCTCGCCAACTGTACTCTGCTCTTCTTCACTTGTATACCTCCTTCTATTTGGGGTCTAAAGTAGTGCCGACATGCTCAGAACAGAAGAGACGCTCGCGGGAGCGTCCGCCACAACGATCCGTGCTCTTTTGGTTGCGACCACCTCCTGATCAGAATAATCAAAACGTTTGCCCTTGGTCCGGTCTCTCTGCGTGAAAGCACCAGATACACTCCCAAGGCGTGAATTTGCTGACATTGTAACACCCACTCCCCCGCTTGTCAAATCGCACGGCACAGTTCTTGAATGTGGAGCGGCCCTGGAAGGCCTTTCCCTTCCGAGCCGGAGGCTCGGCTCTGCTCCACGTCGTTCCCTCCCTCTGCAAACAACTTGGCGATATCTTAGCATAACTGTTCTCCGATGTCAAGCGGGGGCTCCGCGCCCTGCTGCTTTTGGCCACCTTGGCCGCATCCTTACTCCATTCCTTTGGCCCCAGTCTACTCAGCCTCTCCGAGCAGCCCAAGGACAGCCGTCCCTACCGCGCGATGATCTCGGTGTGCTCCCCGCTGTTATGCCCATTATATTCGTGAAGCAAGGCCGTGACTGCCATCACGCTGGCCTGACAGATGTCAGCACCGACGGTGCGCAAGTTCCCCAAACGCCCTCACCCCTCTGCTCCTTTCTTCTTGGGAGGGAAGAGGGGCTGGGGGTGAGGGTGAAGCCCGGCGACGCTGTGCTTCACCTCTCGCGCCGCTTCAGCTATCTTCTCCGCGGTCAGCCCGTAGTGCGCCAAGAGCTGCTCGGGTTTGCCCGATTGCCCGAATCTATCTGAAATCCCCACGCGCACCAGGGGGATGGCGTGCTCGCAGAGCAGCTCGGCTATGGCCCCGCCCAAGCCCCCAATCACCGAGTGTTCTTCAACGCTGACGGCGCAGCCGGTCGCCTTGGCATAGTCAACGATCTTGGGATCTAGGGGCTTGATCGTCGAGACGTTGACAACGTGCGCAGAGATGCGTTCTCGCTCGAGCAGCTCGGCAGCTTTCAAACTATAGAAGAGCATCAGCCCGCAGGCGAAGATGGTCACGTCCGTGCCCGCTCGAACGATTCGGGCTCTGCCCAGCTCAAACTGATAGCTCTCGTCGAAGACGACGGGAAAGGCCGCGCGCGCCAATCTCATATAGACCGGCCCAGGATGCTCAGAGATCGCATAAATAGCTCTCTTCGTCTCGTAGTAATCCGCGGGAACGACGACGGTCATGTTGGGCAAGGCCCGCATGACGGCAATATCCTCGACGGTCTGGTGAGAGGCGCCGTCCTCCCCGACAGTAATGCCCCCGTGGGTCGCCACAATTCTGACGGGCAGATTGTTATACGCGATCGTCTGACGGATCTGTTCGAACGCTTTCTCGACGAAGATCGCAAACGTCGAGACGAAGGGCTTCTTGCCCGAGAGCGCCAGGCCCGCCGCGGCGCTCATCATATTGGCTTCGGCGACGCCGAAGTCGAAGAATCTTTCGGGGAACTTCTCTTTGAACCAGCTCAAGCGTGTCGAGCCGGGCAGGTCCGCTGTCAGCGCGACGATATCTTTGTCTTGGGCAGCTAATTCTAAGAGGGCCTCGCCGAAGGCGGTGCGGGTCTCTAAATATCGAACTGTCTGAGTGCTCATGGGAGTCGCTCCTTCGAGTCGGCTCTCTCATAGATGACCCGCCCTTGTGCGAGGGCGTGCTTGACAAAGCCGCGCTCCCTCACTTGAGCAAACTCCTCAGGCGTGTACACGAGAAGGTCGAGATCGGTGCAGAGATCGCGTCGCCCGCGCAGATAGGAGCCAAACAGCCAGACGCGCTCGACCTCGGGGATCTGAGCGAACGCTTTGGGCAGGGCCTCCACGACCCGCGCCAGCGCCTCGACGTAGCGCCGTCGCTCGTGCTCCAAGCTGACCACGCTCATCGCTTCAACTTCTCCCAGTCCGCCAGAAACTGCTGCAGCCCCAGATCGGTCAAGGGGTGCTCGAAGAGTTTTTCAAAGACACTGTAGGGCATGGTCGCAATATCCGCGCCCATCAGAGCGGCCTCGACGACGTGCATCGGATGGCGAATGCTGGCGACGATCACTTCCGTCTCAAACCCGTAGTTGTCAAAGATCTGGATGATCTTCGAGACGAGATCCATGCCGTCCTCGCTGCGGTCGTCGAGCCGCCCCACAAACGGGCTGACGTAGTCGGCCCCGGCCTTGGCCGCGATGAGCGCCTGACTGGGCGAGAAGACCAGCGTCACGTTCGTGGGGATATCTTCTTCTGAGAGTCTGCGCACGGCCTTCATGCCCTCGCGGGTCATCGGGATCTTTACGACGATCTTCTCGTCGAGTTCCGCCCAGCGCCGAGCTTCTCTCACCATCCCCTCCCAGTCGGTGCTGATCACCTCGGCGTTGACCGGGCCATCTACGATCTTGCAGATCTCTTTGACGACTTGCACCGGGTCGCGGCCCTCTTTGGCGAGCAGCGTTGGGTTGGTCGTGACGCCGTCGAGGACGCCCATCTCGTGGGCTTGCGCGATCTCCTTGATGTTGGCGGTGTCGAGAAAGAACTTCATGATCGTTTACCTCTCCCCCAGGCCCCTCCCCTAAAGCGGGAGGGGAGTTTGCCCCTTCCCTTTAGGGAAGGGGTTGGGGTTAGGTCCCTAATCATACCGCAAAGCGCGGATGCGTGCCAAGTTCATAGGGTCAGACGAGTCGTCGTCCTTGGGGGTCTCGAGGATGAACGGCTTGTCCTTGAGAGCGGGATGGTTGACGATCAAGCGGAAGCCCTCACTCCCAATATACCCCCGCCCGATGTGCTCGTGCCGGTCCCGCCGCGCCCCCAAGGGAAACTTCGAGTCGTTGACGTGAATCAACTCGACAGAGTCTAACCCAACCGCCCGATCCAGCTCTGTCAGGGTCTCTTCTAATCCCTGGGGCGTCGTCAGGTCGTAGCCGGCCGCAAAAGCGTGACAGGTATCTAGACAGACCCCGACCCGCTCTCTATACTTTATATTCTTTAAGACTGCGCCCAGCTCGGCGAAGGTCGCGCCCAGCTCGGTGCCCTCCCCCGCCGAGTTCTCCAGCAGGACCTTGACGTCGGGAGCGTTCTTGGCTTGCGGGCTTGCCAGCACGGCGTTGATCGCTTCGATGATGCGCTCCACGCCCCGCTCAGGTCCCTGCCCCAGGTGCGCGCCGATGTGCGTGTTGACGTGGGGGATCTTCAGCTCTCCCGCGCGCTGGACTTCGTCGGTGAGCGCTTGCACAGAAAGCTTGAAATTCTTCGGATCTGGAGAAGCAAGATTGATCAGATAGATCGTATGGATGACGGCGTACTCGATGTGGGCCCGCCGGCGATGCTCGATGAATCTTCTGGCTTCATCGGGCTTGAGGGGGCCCATCCGCCACGAGCGGGCGTTGTGCGAGAAGATCTGCAGCGCGTTGATCTTCAACTCTTCCGCGCGGGCGATCGTCTTCTCCAGCCCGCCGGAGATCGAGAGATGACACCCCAAAAGCATAAGCGTTTGCATTACGAGTATAATCTCATCAGCGTGCCGCGTCAAAAGCCAAATAATTCTTGGGCGTTTCGTGTTGTCGTCCGGACGACTTCGTCAAACGAAATCTTTTGAATCTGGGCGACGGCCTGGGCGACGTAGCGCACAAAGCTCGGCTCGTTGCGCCTGCCCCGCATCGGCACCGGCGCCAAGTACGGACAGTCCGTCTCGACCAATAATCGCTCCAACGGAATCTGTGCGACAGCTTCACGCAGATGCTGAGACTTCTCAAACGTCACGATCCCGTTCACGGAGAGATAGAACCCTCGATCGAGCAGCTGCTGCGCCAGCGCCCAATCTCCCGTAAAACTGTGCACGACGCCGCGCACCCCAGCGTGCTCGCTCACAATTTTTAAGAGATCTTCGGCGGCGTCGCGCAGGTGAACGACGACGGGCTTGCCCAGCTCGTGGGCAAGAGCCAGCTGCGCTCGAAATGCCCTCTGCTGGGCCGCGCGCGGCGCATACTCTTTGAAATAATCTAAGCCGATCTCCCCCACAGCGACGACGGTGGGCTCAGCACATAATTTTCGCACTTGCTCCAGGGTCTCTTCTGAGAACTGCTCGGCGTGGTGGGGATGGATCCCGACGGTGCAGCGCAGCTCGTACTTGCGCGCGATCTCCAGCGTCTTCTGGCTGGAAGCGACGTCCGTCGCGATAGAGAGAATCGCGACGGTGGCCTCCAGAGCGCGGCGCACGACGTGCTCGCGGTCGGCATCGAACTGAGAGCTGTCTAAGTGGGCGTGGCTGTCAATGAGCATTTTCACTCAAACTCCCGCAAGGCCCTGGGCAGCGCCCGCAGCACATCCCCGGCGATCATCCCTCGCTCGCCTAGGTCGGGCTTGATCAGGTCGGCCGCCCGCCCGTGGAGATAGACAGCACAGACGCTCGCTGTCACACTGTCAAGCCCCTGTGCCAGCAAGCCTCCAAGACAGCCCGTCAGCACGTCGCCGCTGCCGCCACTGGCCAGCCCAGAGTTGCCCGTCGAGTTTATAAAGATCTCGCCGTTGGGCGTAGCTGTTACCGTGGGGACGCCCTTGAGCACCAGCACGCTGTTGTGCTGTTTCGCTGTCGTGAGGGCGATGCCCACCCGATCCGACTCGATCTCGTCGACGCTCTTGGCAATCAATCGAGAGAGTTCCCCTGGATGGGGCGTGAGCACCGTTGGGGCGGTGCGCTGGGCGAGAATCTCTCTGGCATCTCTTCCCAGGGCGTTGAGCCCGTCGGCGTCGAGGACTAACGGCTTATCAGCTTTGGCGACAAGCTGTCTCACCGTCTTGACAGTCTGCGGGTGTTGACCCAGCCCCGGCCCCACCACCAGCACGTCTTTATCGGCGAGCATCTCGAAAATCTTGGGGAGCGCCTCAAGAGCGAGCGCGCCGTCTTCCTCAGGCAGCCCCAGCTTAATGACTTCTGTGAGCTTGGCTTCCATCGCGCCCAGAAGACTCTGCGGCACAGCGAGATAGACCAATCCCGCCCCAGCGCGCAGAGCTGCTTCTGCACAGAGCGCCGCTGCGCCCGTGTACCCCCGCGAGCCCGCGACGACCAAGACCTTGCCGTAGTCGCCCTTGTGGCTGTAGGGGTGGCGCTGAGGCAGACGCTCCTGCACCCAGTCTGCGTCTACCCACGTCATTGTGCTGGCATACTGGTCTATCAGCATACGGGGGTAGCCGATGGGCCGGACGACCAGCTCGCCGACGTACTGGCGTCCAGGGTAGAGCAAGAGCCCTAGCTTGGGCAGCTCAAACGTCACGGTTACGTCAGCACAGACTGCCGGGCCGAGCACCTGCCCCGTGTCGGCCTCGACCCCCGAAGGGATATCTATAGCGCAGACGAACGCCGGGCTGAGATTGATCAGCTCGATGGCTTGGGCGGCAAGATCCCGTGCTGCGCCGCGAAATCCCGTGCCGAATATCCCGTCTATTATAATGTCAGCAGAGCTGAGAGCATGGGCTAGCGCGGGCATCTCTTTGGGCTTTATAGAGTGCTTCAGGGCAAAGCCCAGCTTGTGCAGTATATCAGCTTGCTGGCGCGTCTCCGGAGAGAACTCTGTGGGGCTGCACAGGGCGTGCACGGCGACCGAAGCGCCTCGATCGAGCAATTGCCGCGCCGCGACCAGGCCGTCGCCGCCGTTGTTGCCCTTCCCAATGAGAATGACGATCTTCTTCTGGGCAAGATCGGGGAAGCGGGCACATAGTTCTGCGACGACGGCGCGCCCGGCGTTCTCCATCAAGACCAAGCTGGGAATGCCCAGCCCCTCGATCGCCAGGCGATCGAGTTCCGCCATCTGCCTGCCAGTGAGGACTTTCATAGTGGGAGCTCGACTCCTGGAGCAAAGGGATTGACAAAGTGCACCCCCTCTACACGGTGATCGTGAGAGAAGTCTTCACTGAGCACGATAGGGATTTGGTTGAGGCGTGCCGTGGCCCAGATCTGTGCATCCCAATAGTTGAACTTGTGCTCTACCACCCCGCGCACTGCTTCTTGCACGATCATAGGGGTCACCGATAAGACAGGCCAAGCACGAAGATAATTTTCCACACGCTCTCTTGCTATCTTAGGAGGGAACGGCTTACGAAGCTTGCGCGTCAACACGATGAAAAGCTCGCCAAGGACTTGGGTGCTGAGCGCGCTCGCACCTACTACCTGATCGAGCAAGGCAAGGGCTTGGGCTTGTTTAGCCGGCTCTGACCGGTCATAGGCATACGCTACCACATTCGTATCGAGAAGAAAAGACGGCTTGGTTGCCATTCACTCTTCCTCGTATAGCTCCTCTCGCGTCCAGCGTCGGCCTCTGCGACGCAGAGGCTTCTGAGCCATGAGACTGCGAATAAAAGCCTTCTCCTGCTCCCATGCCTCCAGATCCGTCGCCAGCAGTGTTGCACCGGCTGTCAACGCTTGGTCAATGGCCTGCCGGATGAGCTCCGCCTCGCTCCGCCCAGACTTCTTAGAAAATTGCTTCAGCCATCTCTCTTGATGGCGCTCCAAGTAGACTTGTTTGCGGATCATACGCCGCATTATACATCACAACACCAAGCCAGACCAACACTTACAACAATGCCTCGACGAACTCGTCGGCGTGAAACTCCCTCAGATCGTCAGCGCGCTCGCCCACCCCAATCAGTTTAATGGGCAGCTGCAGCGCGCTCGCGATCTGCACGATTGCCCCGCCCTTGGCTGTCCCGTCTAACTTCGTGACGACAATCCCCGTCACCGTAATAGCTTGATGGAAGAGCTTCGCTTGGGCGATCGCGTTCTGCCCCGTCGTGCCATCTAAGACTAATAACCGCTCGTCAATAGCTCGCCCCAGACGCTTCTCCACGACTCTGTTAATCTTCTTGAGCTCTTCCATCAGGTTGTGCTTGGTGTGCAATCGTCCTGCGGTGTCAATGAGGATGGCATCGGCGCGCTCGCGCAGCGCGCGGTCTACCGCATCGAAGGCGACAGCCGACGGGTCAGCGCCCGGATGATGCTTCACCACGTGCGCCCCCAGGCGCTCGGCCCAGATCCCAAGCTGCTCTATCGCCGCGGCGCGGAAGGTGTCCCCCGCAGCGAAGATGATCTTCTCCTTGCCGAAGTCGCCTTTTAAGTGTTGGGCGAGCTTGGCGATGGTCGTCGTCTTGCCCGAGCCGTTTACCCCCACAATCAAGAAGGCCGTGGGCTGGCCGTCGGCCCGCAGATTCAACGCGCCCTCAGCGGGACGCAGGCGCTCGATGAGAATCTCCTTGAGCAATCCCATGACCTGTGAGGAGTCTTGCACGCCCCGCGCGGCCGCGCGCACTCGTACTGCTTGCACGATCTCCGCTGTCGCGTCCACGCCGACATCAGCTGAGATCAAGATCTCTTCGAGTTCACTGAGCACCGTCTCGTCCAGGCGCCGCCCCGGCTGCAAGACCTGAGCCAACTGCCCAACCAACTGCTCCTTGGTCTTTCTCAGCCCATCTTTGAGCCGCTGTAACCAGCTCATATCACATTCTCTCCGGGGATGAAAGCCCCAACAGATCGAACGCCCTGGTGAGGACGATCTGCACCGCGCTGACGAGCAAGAGCCGCCCTTGCATCAGCTCCGGGCGTGTTTCGTCTATCACGCGGTGCTTCTCGTAGAAGTCGTGAAAGAGTCCGGCCAGCTCGTGCACGTAGACGGCGAGAAAGTGCGGCGCCAGATGCTCGGTGGCGTCGCGCACAACGTGGGGGAATTCGTCGAGCTTCTTGATCAGCGCCAGCTCCTCCGGCTCCTGCAGAGCGCGGAGCGCCCCAACTTCCAGCTCATACTTCCCCACTCTCTCGAAGATGCTCTTGATCCGTGTAGACGCGTACATCACGTAGTAGACGGGGTTGTCCTTCGACTGTTGCTTCGCAAGATCTAAGTCGAAGTTGACGTGGGAGTCGGCGCTGCGCATCAGAAGAAAATAGCGCACCACGTTCACCGCAAAGTCTTCTCTCAGCTCGTCTGGGGACTTCTCGTCCAGCTCGACGGTGCTCTTGATCTCATCAATCAGCTCGTCTATGGTCACGAAGGTGGCCAATCTCTTGGACATCTTGACCGGCTGGCCCCCGCGCACCAGATTCACCCACTGGTGAATGAGCACGCGAATCTTGTCGGGATGGCACTCCTTGGGAAGCTTTCCGCCCTCCCAGAGCGCCCGTACTGCTGCTAACACATCCTGATAAGTCTCTTGATGGTCCGCCCCGAAGATATCAATAATCAGATCGAACCCGCGCAAGAGTTTATTGGCGTGATAGGCCATATCGGGAAGTCTGTAGGTCGGCTCACCCGTAAGACTTCTTACCAGCACCCTGTCGTGCGGGCGCCCCAGCGCCGTCGCTCGGAACCAGATCGCACCGTCCTTCTCGTAAGCTAAGTCGAGCTCGCGCAACCAGCGCAAGAACTGCTCGTTTGTGACAAATACGAGATCTTTCATCGTGCCGCTGTGCGGCACGGCATACGGTCCAGGCGCAGCCTGGGAGAGCCAGCTCTCGTTGTAGTAGACGTCGAAGGCACGCTCCGGCGGCCGCCTCAGGAGCCGCGCCAGCGTCCGCTTGATCTGGGCAAAGAGCTCAGCTTCGGCAAACTCCGTAAACTGCTCGACGCTCGCTGTGACCCACCCCTCCCCATGGCGCTGCTCAATCTCTCTAGCGATCTCATAAATATACTCCCCGTGATATCCCTCTGCGGGGAACTGCGACGGCTGCCCAAGCAGCTCCAAGTAGCGGGCTTTGACGGATTCCCCCAAGAGCCTCATCTGACGCCCGGCGTCGTTATAGTAATACTCACGGGTCACGTCATAGCCTGCGTTCTCGAGGAGTCGCGCGATCACATCTCCCAGCACGGCCTGGCGGCAGTGCCCAATGGTGAGCGGCCCTGTCGGGTTGGCGCTGACGAATTCGACTTGGGCGCGCTTGCCCGCGCCCGCGCTCAACTTCCCATAGTCAGTCTCTCGCGCGAGAATCTCTCGTAGCGCTTGCTGGATCGTCTCCGGCTTGAGGAAGAAATTGATAAACCCCGGCCCGACGACCTCGACTCTCTCAAACCAGGCTTCGCCTGGACCGGAGATCTGGGCGACGATCTCTTCAGCGATCTGTCGTGGGGCTTTCTTGAGCTGCGCTTTGAGGGCAAACGCGATCGTACTGGAGAGATCTCCGAATTCGGGCTTCTCTGGCACAGTGACCAGCTCACGAGAGACTGAGTCAGAAAGCCCATAGAGCTTCTCCAGAGCTTCTTGCAACTTCTCGCGCACGATCTCTCGTAGCATTTTTCTCTCTTCCCTCCTGGAAGACCCGAGCACTGTCGAACTCAGAACCGTTCACGGGCACGCGGCCCGCTCGGGGTTGTACGCATCAATGAGCCTATTTAAGAATCGCGTAATTCTCCGTTCGATCTCCGGGGTGATCTCTTCGGCGTCGAAGGTATCGAGCCGGCCCCAGGCAGTTAAGGCGATCTTCTTGGGCAGGGACGGATAGGGGGCCACGATCACCTTGCAGTATCTTTCAAAGTTGTCGGTGCGCAGGCGCCCGATCAATCTCTTGAGGCCCTCAGCGACGGGGTCTTCGAGGGCCGGGCTCTCCGGCGGACGATACTGCACCAAGACCCCACCAAGCCGCAGCATGTGGACTTGGATCTCGTTGGGGATGGGCCGGTCATGGATGCCCCAATCAGTAGTCGCCCCGGCGTAGGGTCCTGAGGTCGGCGGGATCGAGTTATAGCGCACCGTCTCGCCGAGGCGCAATTGATAGTCTGCGGGCTGCTGGATGGGAATAGCGACGCCGGGCTTAGCAAAATACACTGTATACACGAGCCAGCCCCCAAGCCCCACCCCAACACAGAGCACCCCTAGGAGGACGCCCCAGCGACGCGCAACGTGAGAGAACGTAGGCCTCCGGGAGATGCGCTTCCTGGGAACGGCCATGGGACGCCTCTTCTGATGGTCGCTATAGTGCATAGATTGACAGCCCTTACGGGCAGATTATATCATAGAGCGACGCGGCCCTCACCCCTCTGCTCCCCTCTCCCTCGGAGGGGATGGGGGCGAGGGCCTGCAAGGAGGGTCTTTATGGCAGAGTATGCCCAGATAGTGCAGTTGGCCGACACCCCGTGGGAGCGGGGCATCTCGCCCACGATCTGGCAGAAGCCCCTGTGGACGCGCTCAGATTCGAACTCCCACGCCCAAGTGATGCTGGTGAAGATGGCTCCTGGGGGGACTTCTCCTGCCC
>JBBISQ010000057.1:0-10881 GCA_037441155.1 Candidatus Fraserbacteria bacterium | reverse complement strand
GCGAACTGCTCCGGCAGCAGCGATTGCGCCCCGTCGCTGAGCGCGCCTTCTGGATTGTGATGGACTTCTACGATCAGGCCGTCGGCCCCAGCGGCGATCCCCGCCAACGCCAACGGGATGACCTTGTCGCGCGCTCCCGCGGCGTGGCTGGGGTCGACGATCACCGGCAAGTGAGAGATTTCTTTCAGGGCCGGGATGATCCCGACGTCTAGTGTGAAGCGTGTGTGATCTGCAAACGTGCGAATCCCGCGTTCACAGAGCATAACTCGAGAATTGCCCGCTGCGAGCATATACTCTGCGGCCATGAGAAACTCGTCGAGGGTGGCAGCGAACCCGCGCTTGAGCAAGATGGGTTTCTCGCAGCGCCCGACTTCCTTGAGCAGCGCGAAGTTCTGCATGTTGCGCGCGCCGATCTGAAGAATATCGGCGTATGTCGCGACCAGCTCGACATGGCGGGGATCTAGTACTTCGGTGACCACGAGCAAGCCGTGAGCGTCAGCTGCCGCGCGCAACCAGCGCAAGCCCTGTTCCCCTAGCCCCTGAAAGCTATAGGGGCTGGTGCGCGGCTTAAAAGCCCCGCCGCGCAAGATCGTGGCTCCGCCTTGAGCAACCGCATTCGCAAGGATATGTATCTGTTCCTCATCTTCGACAGAACATGGGCCGGCCATGACGACCAGCTCCGGGCCGCCAATCTGGACGTGCCCCACGGTGATGACCGTCCCCGCTGGGTTCCAGCGGCGGCTCGCTCGGGGCAGAGTAGGAGCAGCTGTAATCATAGAGAAGCCTCCTCAGCAGACGACATTTGGGCTGTATTCACACAGTACGTCTCGGGTGATTCAGGAAGTTAGTTAGGAAGCGCCTTAGGCGCTATACGAGAAGGGGTAGGCGCAAGCGCGCCAGTAGATGCCACAAGCGTGCCGAACGAGACAAGTGAGGAGATGACGAGTGTGCAGCATATCTGCTCTCGACATGTACATCAGCCCCTTTCTTGTGGCTGGCGCATATTATAGCTCAGCCTCTCCCTAAAAGTCAAGAGGGCGGCTTGCCTGTGAATGAACAGTTGCGTTATTATTGAGTCATGAATACACAGATCGAGCGTCTTGCCCAGCTGCTTTCCAAAGCCCGCTATGCTGTGACTCTCACCGGCGCGGGGGTGAGCACCGATTCGGGCATTCCGGACTTTCGCAGCCCTGGCAGTGGCTTATGGGAACAGTATAACCCGATGGAAGTCGCTTCGATCGAGGGCTTTCGGAGTAACCCCACTCGCTTTTATGAATTCTGGCGCTGGAGATTTGCTCACCTAGCCAACGCCCAGCCCAACATCACCCATAGAGTGCTTGCTCAGTTAGAAGCTCGCGGCTATCTGAAGTGCGTCATCACCCAGAATATTGACGATCTCCACCGAAGAGCCGGCTCCACACGAGTCTTGGAAGTTCATGGCAATTACACGCGCGGGCTGTGCCTCGGCTGTAAGAGAGTCTATACGATTCAAGAGATCTTTGAGAGAGTCGAACGCCATGGCGTTCCCCTGTGCGATGCGTGTCAGAATCTGCTCAAGCCCGACGTGGTGCTCTTTGGGGAACTGCTCCCCCCCGATTTCGAGAGCGCCCTCGACGAGATCGAACGGTGCGATTTTCTCTTTGTGCTGGGCACATCGTTAGAAGTCTATCCCGTAGCTGGGCTTGTGCCTCACGCGAAGCGTCGCGGCGCCCGGATCGCCATTGTCAATCGCGAGGGAACGCCCTTCGATCCCATCGCCGATCTTGTCATCACGAGCGAGCTTGGGCCGGTCATGACCGAGCTCAGACACGCATTGTTCTCATAGCTCACTGCTTCTCGCTCAAGCGCTCCAGAAAGCGCAAGTACTCCGAGTCGGTCGAGAGCACCACAGTGTCGCCCTCTCGAAGAGTGGTCTTGTACGATTCGAGCGTTCTCCAGAAGCGATAGAACGCGATGTCGCGGTTATAAGCATTGGCGTAGATTTCTAACGCTTGGGCATCGCCTTCGCCCATCAGTTCTTGGGCGCGCTTGCGGGCTTCGGCTAAGATGATCTCTTTTTCGCGCTCGGCTTGAGAGCGAATGCGTTGCGCTTCTTGGTCGCCTTCGGCGCGGTAGCGCGCCGCGATCTGCTGGCGCTCGCTGATCATTCGGTTATAGACGGCTTCGGCGGTCGCCGCGGGCAGGTCAGCTCGCTTGATCCGCACGTCAATGATCTCCATGCCGAACTGCCGCACTTGCTCTTGAGTGAGCCGGGTCACCTCGGTCATCTGCTCGCGCTTGATAAT
This sequence comes from Candidatus Fraserbacteria bacterium, assembly GCA_037441155.1. Taxonomy (GTDB): domain Bacteria; phylum Bipolaricaulota; class Bipolaricaulia; order RBG-16-55-9; family DRXL01; genus JANXCC01. The sequence continues at coordinate 8,596 of JBBISQ010000057.1, read as the reverse complement.
ATCTTCGAGGGTCTGTTTGGCCAAGACATCTCGAAGGTTAGAGTAGACGACGTCATCGAGGCGGCTTTGGGCCCGCACCAAGCTCCCGCCCATCGTCTCCACGAACTGCTTCGCATCGGAGATGCGCCACAGCGCGTAATTGTCAATGGTCACACGCTTCTTATCCGAGGTGATCACCTCGCGGGGCTGAATGTCGTAGCTCAATATTCGGTCCTCTAAGTAGATGACGTTTTGCAGGAAAGGGGTCTTGAAGTACAGCCCAGGCTCGCGGCGCACCTCGACGATCTCACCCAACTGCACCACCACGGCTTGCTGGGTTTCGTCCACCGTGTACGTCACAAGATTATAGAGCACCAGCACTACGACTACGACGACTATCACGGAGATGACAGCTCTCATCAGCGTTCTCCTTCTTTTTTCTTTAATGATTCATCGAGATTGAGAATCCCCAGGACCCCGGCAGCCCCCTGAGTGATGATCACTTTATTGAGCTTAGGCAGGACGGTCTCCAGGGCTTCCAGATAGAGGCGCAGCTCGGTCACGTCGCGGCCCAGTTGAGCGCGTTCGAGGATTGAGAGGAAGCGCGCCACGTCGCCTTGCGCTTGCAAGATGCGCGACTGTTTGTACGCTTCAGCGACGTTGAGGATCTGCTGGGCTTCGCCCTGGGCGCGCGGCAACAGATCGTTGCTGTATCTCTGCGCATCGTTGATCTTGCGCTCCTTGTCCTGCAGGGCGCTGTTGACGTCATCGAAGGCGCGATTGACTTCGGCAGTAGGCGGCGTCACTTCTTGAAGCCGCACGTTGATCACGCGAATGCCGGCTTGGTACGTATCGAGGAGCTTCTGCAGGGTTTCGCGGGTTTCTTCAGCGATGATGTCGCGCTCGGTGGTCAGGGCTTGGTCAACCGTGCGCAGGGCGACTTTCTCCCGAATTGCTGCTTTTGCCGCTTGGTCCACAATTCGTTCAGGATCGCTCAAGTTGAACACAAACCGCTCGGGCTCCTTGACGTCGTACTGGACGACGACCTCGACTTGGATGATGTTGCCGTCGCCGGTCAGCATCAGAGCCTCTTCGCGCTCTTCAGGAAACTGCGCGCTGGGCAGCCCCGGCACGCTGCGGAAGCCGATCTCTTCCGTGCGCGGCTGCCGCACGTTCACCACGACCACGCTCTCGATGGGATAGGGCAGCCGATAGTGAAATCCCGGGTCGCTGGTGCGCACGAACTTCCCAAAACGCTTGACCAGCCCAACTTCCGAAGGACCGACGATATAAAAGCCGCTCAGAGCATAGATCCCAACAAAGAGTAGGATGATGACCCAGCTCGCAGATGTCACCCATTGGCGGAACCGCTCCCACAGAGAACGCCACTCCTGACGATAGTCGCGATACTCAAAATCCCGCGGATCGAAGGGCCTGTGTGCCATGATCTCTTCCACCCCTGGTGAGAAGATACACCCATTCTAACGAATCTGCTCCTCTTTGCCCAGGGCGTTTGCACCTGGACGATCTTCTCTGCTAAACTTACATTACGCTTTTTATGGAAACCGTGCTTATTATTGATTTTGGCTCGCAGTACACCAAGCTCATCGCCAAGGCGGTGCGCGAGCTGGGGGTCTACACCGAGATCGTCCCACCGGAGATCACGGCTGAAGAAGTGCGTCGCCGTGCCCCACAGGGGCTGATTCTCTCAGGAGGCCCAGCCAGCGTCTACGATCCCGGCGCCCCCCGTCTTGACACGTGCATCTATGATCTGAAGATCCCCATACTCGGCATCTGTTACGGGATGCAACTGATGGCCCACGACTTCAGCGGGCGCGTCCTGCGCGGCGAGAGACGAGAGTACGGCTCGAGCACGCTCGAAATCGTCCATCGCGATACGCTCTTTGCAGGGCTAGGCGACCGTGAAGAGGTGTGGATGAGCCATGGCGATGAAATCCGTGAACTGCCAAAAGATTTCGTCTGTCTGGCCAAGACGGAGAACGTCGCCCACGCAGCCATGAAGAGCCGTGATGGGCTGCTGTACGGGATTCAGTTTCACCCCGAAGTGGCTCACACCCCCAAGGGCAAAGAGATTCTCAAAAATTTTCTCTTCACAATCTGTCGGATCCGCGAGCGCTGGGACCCCGGAGATCACGTGCAAGAGATCATCGCAAGACTTCAAGAAGAGCTGGCGGGCGCACGCCATGTGCTCATCGGGGTCTCCGGGGGGGTAGATAGCAGCACGGCAGCGGTGCTGGTGCACCGCGCCATTGGAGATAGATTAATCCCTATCTTCATTGACACGGGGCTGTTGCGCCTAGGCGAAGCAGAGCGCACACGAGCTGTCTTTGCCAAGCTGGGCTTGCGCCTGCGAGTCGTAGACGCGAGCGCGCGCTTCTTCGCCCAACTTCAAGGGGTGACCGACCCGGAAGAGAAGCGCAAGCGCATCGGGGCAGAATTTATACGAGTCTTTGAAGAAGAGGCGCAGAGGCTTTCCCGTGAAGTGGGAGGGATTGACGTGCTCGTCCAAGGGACGATCTATTCTGACGTCATCGAGAGCGCGGGGGCACGCGGGGCTGAGAAGATTAAGAGTCACCATAACGTCGGGGGCTTGCCGGAACGATTGCACTTCAAAATTATTGAACCGTTGCGCAATTTCTTCAAAGACGAAGTCCGACAGATTGGGCTGCGCTTGGGAATCCCCGAGGAGATCATCTGGGAGCAGCCCTTTCCTGGGCCGGGGTTGGCCGTGAGAATCGTGGGGGAAGTGACTCCAGAGCGCGTGCAGATATTACAGAGAGTGGACGCGATCGTGCGCGAAGAGATTGGGAGAGCGAAGCTGACTGGTGCGGTCTGGCAGTACTTTGCTGTGCTGCTCCCTATCAGGAGCGTCGCGGTCTTGGGGGATGGGCGCGCCTATGGGCAGGTCGTCGCGGTGCGCGCCGTCGAGAGCCGCGACGGCATGACCGCCGACTGGTTCCATCTCCCCTACGAGGTGCTCGAGCGGATTTCGAGCCGGATCACCAACGAGATCGAAGGGGTCACCCGGGTGGTCTACGACATTACGTCAAAGCCCCCGGCCACGATAGAATGGGAATAAGCGTAGCGACAGCCGAGATGAGGGTCTGTCTCTATCTTGAGGCGGAGAACGTCGTCTCGCGTTCGGGGTTCCGCACGGCCTTTGCCCAGCACGTGCGGGCCCTGGAGAAGGTGGGCGTGCCCGTGACCACCGATCCCACAGAGTCGTTCGATATCCTCCATCTGCATTGGTTTGGCCCGCGCTCGCTCTACTATCTGAAGCGCGCCAAACAGCAGGGCAAGATCGTGATCGCTCACGCCCACAGCATCGGCGCATATGATTTCAAAGACAGCTTCACGCTCTCCAATGCGTTTGCCCCGCTCTACGAGAGATATCTGAACTATTTCTATGAGCTGAGCGACGCGATCTTCACGCCCTCAGAGCACGCCAAGAGATTGTTACAAGCTCAAGGGATCACCAAGCCCATCTACGTGGTGAGCAACGGCGTGGACTTGGAAAGGTTCAGATTCAGCGCTCAGGCGCGAGAGGAGTATCGTCGGCGCTTCGGGCTGAAGCGGTTCACAGTCTTCTCCGCGGGCAATGTGATCCCCCGCAAGGGGGTCTTAGACTTTCTCGAGGTCGCCAGGCGATTACCCCACTTTGATTTCATCTGGTTTGGGCAGACGTGGGGACGGTTGCTCGCCTTCGATAGCGAGATGCACCAGGCGCTCGACGAGCGCCCTCCCAATGTGAAGTTGCCCGGCTTTGTCGAAGACACCCCCGGCGCCTTCTCTGCAGGGGATCTGCTCTTCTATCCCTCCTACGGGGAGACGCACGGCCTGGTGCTCTTCGAGGCAGCGGCATTGGAGCGCCCCCTGGTCGTGCGCGATCTGCCGGAGTACACAGCTGCGGGATGGAGCGATGGGGAGAATTGTCTTAAGGGCAAGACCCTGGACGATTTCTGCGAAAAGATTGTACTGTTGGCCCAAGACGCCGAGACGCGCCAGCGGCTTGCTCGGGCGGCGTATCGTCTGGCGGAGGCAAACTCACTGGATCGGGTAGGGCATCACTTGTGCCGACTCTATCAGGAATTGCTGAGGTCGATAGAGCGAAAGGGGGGAGATTAGCCATGAAGATCTGTCTCTACTTAGAAGCTGCGGAATTTGTCGCCAAATCGGGGTTTCGCACAGCCTATGAGCAGCATCGCAAGGCTTTGGAGAAAGTAGGCGTGTCAGTCACCGACGACCCCGACTCAGACTATGATTTACTTCATCTGCACTTCTTCGGGCCGAAGTCGCTTTTCTACTTGAAGCGCGCCAAGCGCCTCAAGATTCCCGTAATTGTCCACGCCCACAGCATGGGCGCCCACGATTTTGCCGACAGCTTCACGCTCTTCAACTCCATCGCGCCGCTCTACGAGAAGTATCTCTATTATTTCTATGAGTCGAGCGATGCGATCTTCACCTGTTCTCAGTATGCCCGCGAGCAGCTTCGCTCTCAAGGGATCACCAAGCCCATCTACGTGGTGAGCAACACAGTAGACCGAGATCGTTTTCGCTTCTCCGAGGAGAGCCGTCAGCTCTGGCGCACGCGCCTGGGACTGAAAAATTTTACAGTCTTTTGCGCGGGAAACGTCATTCCCCGCAAGGGCGTGTTAGATTTCCTCGAAGTCGCGCGACGGCTCCCGCAGATAGAGTTCGTCTGGTTCGGGCATCTCTGGCCCAAGCTCCTGACGTTCTACCCGGAGATGCATAACGCTATCGAGAACAGGCCACCCAATGTCATCATGCCCGGCTTTGTGGAAGACACCCCAGGGGCGTTCGCCGCGGGCGATCTCTTCTTCTTCCCGTCATTGCGCGAGAACCAGCCCATGGTCTTGCTCGAAGCCGCCTCTCTAGGGCGACCGTTGATCGTGCGCGATATTCCCGAATATCGTGGGTGGCTCACGGATAGAGTGAACGCTCGCACCGGCTCGTCTGTCGAAGAGTTCGTGCAGATCATCTCGGAGCTGGCGCACAATCCCACGGAGTGGCGCCGGCTCTCCCACGCAGCAGAGGCGCTCGCCCATGCGAGCAGTCTGCCCGTCGTGGGGCAGCATCTGAAAGATCTCTATAAACAGCTCGTGCGAGCTCCTGTGTCTGTATGAAGATCTCCGTGGCCATCCCCGCGCATAACGAAGAGCAGTATATTACGCACTGCTTAGAGTCTCTAGCGCGTCAAGATTTTGAAGGAGAGCTGGAGATCATCGTCTGTCTCAATCTGTGTACCGACGGGACGGAAGAGATCGTGCGGGGCTTTGCGCAGCACTCCCCTTGGCTGGTCAAGATCGTTTATGAGAGGCGGAAAGGGGTCGGCTGGGCGCGCCAGACGGCGTGTCTGGCAGCGTCAGGGGAGATCATTGCCAGCGCCGATGCCGACGCGATCTACCCCCCACACTGGGCAGCGCGCATCGCGTGCGCGTTCGCTAAAGATCCCCACTTAGTAGTCCTCTACGGCCCGGTCAGACTTCAGGGCTTGAGGGCCTTCTGGAAATGCTTTCACCCCGTGCTCAACGACGCGATCACGCATGTCGGGCGGCTGTTGGGCTGGCATAACGTGATCGGCTCCAACTTCGCGATGCGCCGCACGGCCTTTCTCGCCGCAGGCGGCTTCAATACGGCTCTCAAGGCCCTCGAAGACCACGAGATCGTCAGGCGATTGCGCCGGTTCGGGCGTGTTCGCTATGATCCCCAGCTCGTAGCATACGCGTCAGCGCGTCGCTATAATCGTCTGGGAGTGTGGAGGACAATTCGCTTTTACGCACGGAATGCGATCCGCGCCGTGATCTTCAAGAGCGAGACGGAAGATTTGGAGGACCTGAAAGGAGAATCGTGAGCGCGAAAAAAGTCTTCATCGTTGCCCTCGATGGGGCGACGTTCGATCTCATCGAGCCGTGGGCAGCAGCGGGGCATCTACCCCATCTCAAGAAGCTCATGGACCACGGGGCGTGGGCACGCTTAGTAAGCACCCAGCCCCCCATCACCGGAGCAGCGTGGACGAGCTTTCAGACAGGAGTGCAGCCGGGACGCCACGGGGTCTTCGATTGGCTTGCCCGCAAAGACGGGAGCTATCAGCTCGCACCGGTCAGCTCCCACTCTATTCGGCGCGAGATCCTATGGGAGTATCTAAGTCGCCACGGCAAGCGCGTCGGGGTGATGGGCGTGCCCGTGAGCTACCCTGCTCGTCCGGTCAACGGCTTCATGCTTACTGATCTCTTGACCCCCGATGGGGAGAACTACGCCTTCCCACCCGACCTGAAAGACGAGATCGAGCGCGAGATCGGACCCTATCCCGTCATGCCGGAGCACTGGCGCGGCCGCTACGCCGCGCAGCGCTGGCTCGCCCAGCTCAAAAGCTCTCTCTCCCGCCGTGTGGAGATCGCCCTCTATCTCATGAGAGAAAAACCCTGGGATCTCTTCATGGTGCACATCATGGAGACCGATTCGGTGCAGCATCAGATGTGGCATCTGTTAGATAACATCAAGCGTCCGCGCTATCATGGCGGGGAGTGCGCGGGCAACCCGATTTTAGAGATATATCAGCTTGCTGACAGGGCCATCGGGCAGATTCGCGACTCTCTCGATGAGAGCGTGACGCTCTGGGTCATCTCCGATCACGGCTTTGGCCCGCTCTTTTATAATATCTATCTGAACTGCTGGCTCTACCAGCACGGCTATCTGGTCTTGAAGAAGAACGCGACGACGCTCTTAAAAAAGCTGGCATGGCAGGCGGGGCTGACCCCGGAGAATCTCTATGTCTTGGCGGAGCGATTGAGGCTGCTCGATCTTGGGGCGCGCCTGCGCCACGGCACCTTACACGATCTGCTCGGGCGCGTCTTCCTGTCAACTCAGAATATAGATTGGCCCAGGACTCGCGCATACTCCTACGGCAATGTTGGGCAGATCTTTCTCAATCTCCAGGGGCGCGAGCCCCAAGGCTGCGTCGCCCCTGAAGAATCTGAAACACTCATCGCTGAGCTCATAGCGGGGCTGAGAGAATTCATCAATCCCTACACGGGCCGTCCGGTCTTCGAGAGGATCTATCGCAAAGAAGAGATCTACTGGGGCGAAGAGATAGCACGCGCCCCGGAGATCCTCCTAGTCCCCGCAGAGGGCATCATGGCTGTGGGCACGACGGAGTTTCTCTCCAACAGAACGATCTCGCCGACGTATGCGGGATCGGGCTGGCATCGCATGGAAGGGATCTTTATTGCCCACGGGCAGGCCGTCCGACCTGGGCGCAAGGAAAAACTCCGGATCGTGGATCTTTTCCCGATTCTTGTGACGGCGTTGGGTGTGCCGATTCCGATGGGCTTGGACGGCCGCGCCCCCGACGATCTCTTCACAGACGGTTCGAAGGTTCGCACGTTCGAAAGTGCTTTTGAGAGCTCGCGAACTCGCGAACCCGCAACCCCATCGTTGAACTGGGAGAAAGAGATTCGCGAGCGCTTAAAAGGACTAGGGTACGTCTAGGTATGCTGCGGCGGCATTTGTTTGTGTGGTTCTCGGTGATCTTGGGGATAGGGATTCTCTGTGGGGTTTTGATCTATTTGGGCTGGAACTCCGCAACATCGCCTGGGGCGCGGTTTGCGGCCGGGGTGGGCATCGTCGTGAGCCAGATCACGATGCTGGGATGGTGGGGGTTCTTCTCGTTAGCCGGGGTTGTGATAGCCACGCTGCTCTGCTGGTCGCTCAGTTGGTGGATTATCTTAAGAGCCTACGGGGTGCGGGTGAGCTGGTGGGCCACGTGGCGCGCCAGGGTCTGCGGGTTCGCGATCACGTATCTGACGCCCTCGATGTACTTAGGAGGCGAGCCGGCGAGCGTCTATCTGATCGCGCAAGAACAGCAAGGATCTTCTCCAGCGACGCGCATCGTGGCGACGATCCTAGTGGCAAAGCTCTTAGAAGGGCTGTGTCTACTGGCGTTTATCTATCTAGGGGTCTATTACGCGCTGGCGACGAAGCTCTTGCCCTTGGATGACACGGGAGCCATCGTGACGGGGATGGTGCTCTTTGGGGGCTTCCTGGCGCTGCTGATGATCAATCTTGCGGGGCACCGGTTATGGGGGACGCGCCTGTTGCGGTGGCTCAAAGAGCGCTTGCCGTGGAAGCGTGCGTTAGAGGTCGCTGAGGGCAAAGTCCGAGAGGTCGAAGAGGACGTCTTTATAGCTTTTCGAGAGCACGGGCGGGCGACGCTGCTCGCGTTTGTGCTCAATCTCTTGGCGACGTTTTTTGTCTTCTTGCGCCCGCAAGTCTTCTTCCTCTTTGCGTTGCGGGCGTTCTTCCCAGTGTCGCATCTGGCGATGATCTACACGCTCTTTATCTTTTTGGGGGCATTCTTTTGGATCACGCCTGGGGGGACGGGGGTCTTTGAGGTGGGCAGCTGGGGGATTTTCAGCTTGTTTTCGCTCATATCGCTGGTGACGCGCACGCCTATCGCGGTGCCTCAGGAGAGCGCCGTGGCGTTCGCGCTCACGCTCAAGACCATAGAGTTCCCCTTGGTGGGGCTGGGGCTGTTCTATCTGATCCGTGTTGGCTTCTTAAAGATTCCCAAGCCGCC
>JBBISQ010000056.1:0-11076 GCA_037441155.1 Candidatus Fraserbacteria bacterium | reverse complement strand
CTTTGATGATAAACTGTTCCCGCTTCATGAATACGTGTATCTTCTGTCGGATCGTGCGCGGAGAACTCTCTGCACATAAAGTCTATGAAGACTCGGAGACTCTGGCGTTTCTCGATATCTACCCCATGACCGACGGACATACGCTCGTCATCCCTAAGCAGCACGCGGAACGGCTCTCAGAGCTGCCTCCAGAGCTTGTGGGCAAGCTCTTTCAAACAGTCCAGAGGGTCTCTGCGCAGATCGTCCGCGCCTTGGGCGCTCCGGCCCTGAATGTCGGGTTCAACGACGGGCGGGCCGCCGGACAAGCCGTCCCTCACCTGCATGTGCACATCATCCCGCGCTTCCCCGGTGACGGCGGCGGCTCCATACACTCGATCATCCATACGCCGCAGAAGCGCCCCCTGGAAGAAATCCACCGGCTGATTGCACACGCGCCCTGAATTTGCTATAGTGATCTATCCAATATCTATTCCCGAAGGCGCTTTTTTTCAGATAGGGGGCAGGTGTCGTGCAAGGCGAACTGAAGTTGGTCGCAGGGAATGCTAATCGCGCTTTAGCACAAGAGATCAGTGAGCACTTGGGGATCAAGCTCACAGACGCCGAGGTCGGGAGATTTCCCGACGGCGAGGTCAACGTGCATATCAAAGAGACCGTGCGCGGCGCAGACGTCTGCGTGATCCAATCGACGTGCCCGCCGGTGAACGACCATCTCATGGAGCTGCTGCTGATTATCGATGCGCTCAAGCGCGCCTCCGCCGAGCGCATCACCGCCGTGATCCCCTACTATGGCTATGCCCGCCAAGACAGAAAGCATATCGGGCGCGTGCCCATCAGCGCCAAGCTCGTGGCCAATATGATCGTCACGGCCGGAGCAGACAGGGTGCTGACCCTCGATCTGCCCGCCGGGCAGATTCAGGGGTTTTTCGATATCCCCGTGGACAACCTTCGGGGAGACCCGATCTTGGCAGACTACTTTCGCCATCAGAATCTAGAAAACACTGTGATCGTCGCTCCCGATGTGGGGGCGGCCAAGCGCGCCCGGGCCGTCGCCGAACGGTTAGAACTGCCCTTGGCAATAGTCGAGAAGAGCCGGTACTCCCCTACCGAAGTGCGGGCGCTCAATATCATCGGCACCGTGAGAGACAAGCGCGCTATTCTCATTGATGATATTCTCGCCACTGGCGGCACGGTCATCGAAGCTACCAATCTGCTCTTAGAATTTGGGGCGCGTGAGGTCTTGGCCGCATTCACCCACGGCGTTTTTGCGGGCGACGCCGTACAGCGATTAGAAGCGTCGCCGGTGAAGAGGGTGATCGTGACCAACACGATCCCTGTGCCCAAGAGCCCCAAGATCGAGGCGATCTCCGTGGGGGTGCTGCTCGCCGAGACGATCAAGCGCATCCACGCCCAAGAATCCGTGAGCGAGATGTTTCCGCATTATTAGAGAATCAGAGAAGCGAGAACGGAGGAGATTCTTATGGACTACACGATCAAAGCGGAGCCGCGGGGGAGCAAGCCCAATCCGCGCGCGCTCCGTCGCCAAGGACGCATCCCGGGCGTGCTCTACGGGCATGAAGTCAACCAGCCTATCGCGCTGGACGCCAAAGAGCTGGAGCGGTTGCTCGCGCGCGTCACGCGCAGTTCCCGGATCACCGTGGAGCTGGACGGCAAGAGGCTGCCCACGTTCATCAAGGAGATCCAATACGATCCCTTGACGGACCGGGTCATTCATATAGATCTCTATCATCCGGCGCCGGATCGGCCGGTGACGGTCGAGGTCCCGGTACGGATCCGTGGCGAAGCGAAAGGGCGCAAGGAGGGCGGCGTCCTCCAGGTGCTCCGTGATGTCATCAAAGTGCAGGGGGCGATGGAGCACATCCCTGAAATCGTTGAGATTGATGTCACTGAGCTAGGCATTGGCCAAGCCGTGCACGTGAACGAGCTGAAGCTGGAGGGCGTGCGCGTGCTGACGCCGGGGGAAGCGACGATAGTAACAGTCGTTGCGCCGCGCAAGGAGGAGGTCGCCGTGGCAGCGGTTCCGGGTGTTGAAGGCGCTGTGCCAGTGGAGGGTGCTGCTCCTGCTGAAGGTGTTGCTCCGCCTGCCGCAGGCGTTGCCCCAGCTGCCGCCGGCGAGAAAGCTGCTCCGACCAAGCCCGAAGAGAAGAAACCCGCTGGAGGCAAGGAGAAAGCGAAGAAATAGCGACAGTGAAGGCCGTCATTGGCTTAGGCAATCCGGGAAGACGATACGAGCGCACGCGCCACAATATCGGGCGGTTGGCCGTGCGCTCGTTCCTCGAGCGCCCTGTTCAGATAGAAAAAGCAGAGCACGACTTCTCAGCCGTCTATCGTCTTGGCGATCTCGCCCTTGTGGTCGAGCCGGTCGTCTATATGAACGTGAGCGGGGTCGCCGTGAGAGAGATCTGTGAGCGCTACCCCGTGACGCCGCAGGAGTGTCTGATCGTCTACGATGACTATGCGATTCCGTTCGGGAGATTGCGGGCGCGCAAGGGTGGGGGTGGTGGGGGACATCACGGGATGGAGTCAGTCATTGAGGAGCTGCAGACTGAAGAGATTCCCCGGCTGCGCATCGGGATCGGCACTGCCCAGCCCCTAGCAGACTTGACGGAGTACGTCTTGGGGGAGTTCACTCAAGAAGAGCACGCGAGGCTACCGGAGATCCTCGCGCGCGCCGCCGATGCGATAGAGTGCTTCATCCAGACAGATATTGAGACAGTGATGAATCGGTTTAACGCCACGCTGTGAGTCATTTCATAACAATATGAAGCAGCAGCAGAACTAAAAAGACCGGAAGAAGCAGTTCGTTCAGCAAGCTCAGCCTAGAGAGCCAGCGTCTTGGCTTTCTGTCCATTCGCTTCATTGCCATACCAAATATAGTTAGGACGACCAACAGGATGACAGCGAGTATCGAGACATTAGCAGATACTTTAGACCAAACACGCCATCCCAGATATCCCACACCTGCAATCGCTATAACTGTTGTCATCCCCACCAATACCCATCGGAAAAGCCCTTCGTCTGTCTCGGATACGCCTTGGTCTTCTGTTACAGCTGAGGAACTGAGGCGTCTGACCAAAGCCAGTATGAGGGGAAAGCTCACAGTAGCAGCTATGAGAAAGAGCCAAGCCATAAGAGTATCACGGAACGCGCTGGCAATGGTAGAACCTGTGGCCAGCATGAATGGCGTCACAAGAGCCGCCTGCGTGGCGTTTGTTTGAGACAGACGCGACGCCATGCTCACGATTATGATCGTCCACGCTAAGATCATAGATACCCAAGCTACATATATGCTTGCTGTGGCCCCGAAGACGAAATAGTATATAACTCCCCCTATACTGACTCCCACCAATGTCAAACTGAGTGCCCTAGCTTGCGAGTTCATGAGCTCCTCATCTCCTCTCCAACTGTGAGATTTATAAGATATATCGGCTCAAATCTAAGTCCTCGACGATCCCTTTGAGTTTTGCCTGCACATACGCGGCGTCAATCGTAAACGTGGTGGGCTCAGGCAGATCGCACATTTCAAACGCAATATCTTCCATGAGTTTCTCCATCACGGTGTGCAAGCGTCGTGCCCCGATGTTCTCAAGTCTCTCGTTCAGCCGAAATGCGATCTCGGCGATCGCATCCAGCGCGTCGTCCGTGAATTCTAGGCGCAGCCCTTCCGTAGCCATCAGGGCTTGGTATTGTTTCGTCAGGGCATCTTCGGGCTCTTTGAGAATTCGGCGAAAGTCTTCTTTGCTGAGGGGCTTCAGCTCGACTCGAATAGGCAATCGTCCTTGAAGCTCAGGGATGAGATCCGAGGGCTTGGCCATGGTGAACGCGCCCGCCGCGATGAAGAGAATATTATCCGTGCGCACATTGCCGTAGCGCGTGCGCACCGTCGAACCCTCTAGAATGGGCAGCAGATCGCGCTGCACCCCCTGGCGCGAGACCCCCGGCCCGTAGCGTTCTTCGCGCCCTCCCGCAGCGATCTTGTCCAGCTCGTCTATGAAGATGATCCCCGATTCTTCGGCCCGCTGGAGAGCCTGGCGCTTGATCTCATCGTGATTGATGAGCTTGTCGGCTTCTTGATTAAAGAGCACCTCGCGGGCTTCTCTGATCTTAAGACGCTTATTGACGAAGACCGGGGGCATGAATTTCTCTAATAATTCGCCCATGTCCACGCCCATCTGCTCGATGCCCTCGGCCGAGAAGACGTTGACCTGAGAGAAAGGCGACTCGCGCTTCACTCGGATCTCAATGTAGTGATCTTCCAGCTGGCCTGCGCGTAATCGCTCGCGGAATCGTTCGCGAGTGTGCTGCCAGGAGGCTTGGCGCTCTGCGTCGGTGCCCACGGGTGCCGCGCCGACGAGCGCATCCAAGAGACGCTCCTCGACGGCGCGTTCGGCCTCGTGCTTGATCTTCTCGATCGCTTCCTGACGCACCATGTGCACGCTGACCTCGACGAGATCGCGGACCATTGATTCGACGTCGCGCCCCACGTAGCCGACTTCGGTGTACTTGGTCGCCTCGACTTTTAAGAACGGGGCCTTGACCAAGCTTGCCAGTCTTCGAGAGATCTCGGTCTTGCCGACCCCCGTTGGGCCGATCATCAAGATGTTCTTGGGGAGGATCTCCTTGCGAATGGGGTCAGTTACGCGCATCCGGCGCACACGGTTTCTCAAGGCGATAGCCACCGCGCGCTTCGCTTCATCTTGCCCGATGATATATCTGTTGAGTTCGGCAACGATCTGCCGAGGTGATAGCTCTTGCTCGCTCGTATGGGGTAGCACGTTGATCTCTCTGATCTCTGCCATTGTTCACCACTCTAGTTTTTCTATAGAGATATGTTGGTTTGTGTAGATATCCAAGGAGCCGGCGATCTCGAGGGCCTTGCGGGCGATCTCTTCGATGGGGAGTTTTGTATTTTGGCGCAGGGCTTTAGCAGCCGCGAGGGCATAGGCCCCTCCAGACCCCAGCCCGACTAGCTCATCGTCGGGCTCGACGACATCCCCAGCACCGGAGATAAGCAGAAGCGATTCGGAATTGGCGACAGCCATCATTGCTTCCAAGCGTCGTAAGACCCGATCGGTCCGCCAGTCTTTGGTGAGTTCGACGGCGGCCCGCTTGAGATTCCCGCTGCACTCCTTCAGTTTGTGCTCGAAGCGTTCAAAAAGCGTGATCGCATCAGCAGTTGCGCCGGCGAAGCCGACGAGCACTTGATCGTTATAGATCTTGCGAACTTTCTTGGCTGTGCTCTTGATGACGATGTTGCTGAGCGTCGCTTGCCCGTCGGAGGCGATCACGGCGCAGCGTTCCTGAGCAGATCGAATGGCCAGAATAGTTGTATTATGAATGATCGGTCTCACATTGATCATTCTAACGATGCGATGGCGTGATCGCAAGCGCTACCGCCACTCGAACTTCTGTATCCGATGGTTATCCGAGTCAGCGACATAGATAAAATTCTGATAGACCGCGATCCCCTTGGGGGCTTGAAACTCCCCAGGGTTGCTGCCTCCCTTGCCCCACAGGGTGAGCAAGTTCCCCCCGACGTCAAAGACTTGGATGCGATCATGCCCTTGATCGGTCACGTAGATGCGATTAGAGCTGTCTACGGCTACGTGATATGGCCGACGCATCTGGGTGTCGGCAGTGCCGGGGCCACCGAATTGGCCCAAGAATTTCCCGTGAGGGTCGAACTTCTGCACCCGGTCGTTCTTGTTGTCCGAGACGTAGAGATTCCCGTCTTTATCAATAGCAATGCCCGCCGTGATATTGAACTGCCCATCTTCCGAGCCAAAAACCCCAAAGCTCCCCAAAAATTTCCCCGTAGGGTCGAACTTCTGCACCCGGTGATTGAACGCATCGGTCACATAGAGGTTGCCGTCTCTGTCAAATGCGATGCCGATGGGCAGATTGAACTGCCCGTCGCCGAGTTTTAACGGGCCGGGCCCGTCGGGATCAACGCACCCCTTGCCCGATTGGAGATCACACGGCGTGCCCCACTTCCCCAAAAACTTCCCCGTGGCGTCAAACTTCTGAATGCGATTGTTGAACGTATCCGCGACGTAGACGTTGTTCGCTCCATCTACGGCGATCCCGCCGGGGCTTTCGAACTGCCCGTTATGGATCCCCTTGGAGCCCCATTGGGTCAGAAATTTCCCGGTAGCATCGAACTTTTGAATTCTGTGGTTCTCCGTATCGGCGACGTAGACGTTGCCCTGGGAGTCCAGGGCGACAGCTTCTGGCGCGTTGAACTCGCCCTCTTTGCTGCCCTGCTTTCCCCATTGGGTGACATAGACCGGCGGGGCGATCTGCCCCACGACGACAGCGACGAGCGCGACCGCTCCTAGCAGCGCGATACCGTGACGCATGATGCCTCCTTTGCTCTCAAGATTTCAGACTCTATTATACCGCGCCGAGGCTGTGAGCCCCTCAAAGATCTCGATCAGCCGTGCGACCGAGTGCTGGATGCTCATCTGGTGAGCTGTGCGCTTGGCACACGCTCGGAGATGCTCCCGACGCTCTGGGTCTTGCAGAAGCTCTCTCACTCTGTCTGCGAAGATCTGCTCGTCTTCAGGGACGAGAACCCCGGTCTCGCCGTCAAAGACTATATCCGTGACGCCCATGGCGCGCACGGCGACCGCTGGGAGCCCTGCGGCCATCGCTTCCATCAGGACCAGCCCTTGGGTCTCGGTCTTCGAAGCAAAGACAAAGAGATCCGCAGCGCGATAGTAATCTACTAACTCGTCTCGCGGGATGAACCCGGTAAAGAGCACACGATCCGTCAGCCTCAGTTTTTCAGCATATTCTTGGAAGATCGGCAGATGCGGGCCACCACCAGCAAGCACCAGCCGTATGGGCTGAGGGCTCGTCCAGCGATCTAAGAGCACCCGGAACGCCCGAAGCAGAAAGTGCAAATTCTTCTCGGTGCCTAGACGCCCCGCGTAGAGTAAGAAGAGCTCATTCGGCGCAAGGCCCAGGGCAGCGCGCACGTCCGTGCGCACCGGGCGCTCGAAGGGTTCTATATCGACGCCAAAGGGCAACACGTAGATGGGCTTCTCGACGCCGTATCGAAGAAGTTCTTGGCGCATGGCGTGGGACGGCGTCGTAATGGCGTCACAGCGATTGCAGAAGGCCGCGCTGATGCGCTCGGCCATGCGCCGGCTGGGGCGGATCAGCCTGGGCAGATAGTGCAGATATTCTGTAAAGAGCGTGTGATAGGTGTGCACGTGGGGAAGAGCATATTTTCGGGCGACCCGCAGGGCGAGCAACCCCATCGAGACCGGCGTATGGCTGTAGACGACATCGAGCTTGGGAAAGACCGCAAACGCCCGTCGGTCATAGGGGATGACAACACGGCTATCTTTATGAAAATACGCGGTGAACGCAGGGAACCGAAAGATGTGGCCGTTTTCGTTTCGCTGGGCGCGGGAGTACGCGGGAGCAAAGATGAAGACCTCGTGCCCGTGACGGGTCAGCACGCGATCGAGCTCTTCGAGGATGCTTGTCACCCCGTTGATTTGCGGCGTGAACGTGTCTGTGAAAATCCCGATCTTCATAGCGATCACTCCTCAAACGTGTGCACGCACACCGGACAGAAGTTCTCTTCGCAGAGCATCTGGCAACGCGGGCAGGGCTTCCAGCCCAACTGCTGCCGTGCGCGCTCTACTCTCTTTGCGGTCTTCATCAAGCGCACCAATGTTGCGCGCAAGGCTGGATCACTCATCTCTTGAGCGCGTTGCTCGATCTCGCGCTCTTCATCAGACGTCAGTGTGATCTTATCAAGGGAGAGCACAGAGCGCGGCTTGGGAAAGTTCTCTACGCGAAAGCGAATCTCCTTCACGCGCTCCGATCCTAAGGCCGCGTTGAGCTTCTTTCTGAACTCTTCGCGCATCACGGTGAACTCGTGCTGGACAACGTGATTGGGCACGGCGACGAAGAGCACGTCTTGGTGCACCCAGATCGGCTGGGTCAGTCGCGCGATCTGGTCGCCGACGACCCGATCCCACAGCAAGGCCGGCTCCTGCTGGCGATACTGCTCATACAAACCGTGTGCACGCAGAATCTTCTCGATCAATGCCGGTTCAATCATGCGATCACCGAGAGTTGGCCGTCTTCGATGGCGAAGATGCGTCGAGCTGCCGCACGCACCTGAGGGTGCAGCTCGCTCGTGGCTGTGACGGTCTGCGTGAGAAATATCTGGATATTCGGGGGCAAGAGCTCCAACAATCTGCGCAGTCGCGTGCTGTCTAACTCCGAGAGCACGTCATCTAAGATAAAGACGGGATAATCGCCGAAGCGGTGATAGTGCAGGTCGAGCTGAGCTAATAACACCGCGCAGAGGGCGGACTTCTGCTCCCCTTGGGAGCCAAAGCGTCTCAGATCGTGGCCGTCCAGCTCGAAGCGCAGGTCGTCGCGATGCGGTCCGACCAGGGCCATGCCGCGCCGGATCTCTTCGGGAGTTAAGCGTTTGATGAGCTGAGCGAGCGGGGCTGTGGGCCCCTCATAGACCAGCACCAACTCGCTCTCCCGCCCGCAGATCGCCCGATAGCGCTCTGGAAGCGTCTTGTTGAGCTCTCGTATATATTCGAGCCGTCTCTTGATGAGCCGGCTCCCACGGTCTGCTAGCTCGTGATTAAATACTTCAAGGACGTCGAGATCAGGGGAGCCCCGGCGCAGCAGGGCGTTCTTGCGCTGCAAGACCTGCTCGTATTCGAGGAGCACGTGCCGGTACTCCCGGTGAAGATCGGCGATGCTCCGATCGAGGAAGCGGCGGCGTTGGTCGGGACGGCCCTTGATGATTTGCAACTCGTCGGGGGTGAAGAGCAGGGCGTGCAGGCGCGCACTCAGCTCGCTCTGGCTCTTCTTCTCGTGGTTGAGCTCTATCGTTTTCGCGCGCGCTCGCCCGTTGAGATGCAGCCGGATCTCGTCCCCGTTGACGGCAAGCTCGATTGCGGTCTCGTGCTCTCCCCAGCGAATCACATCGCGCTGGCGCTCGCCTTTGAGGAGCCACCCCTTGGCGGTGAAATAGATCGCCTCGCAGAGATTGCTCTTGCCCGCAGCGTTCGGCCCGACGATGAGATTCAAGCCGTCATCGGGGGCAAGCTCGGCCCGAGCGAGATTGCGAAAGTTATACAGCACCAGACGCTCGATCTTCATCCTCGCGATATTTTACTCTGAGTGGCCTGCCAATGCGAGCAGCTTCGCTTTCAAGTGGGTGATCTCGCCGGCGAAGAGCGGGCTTTCGGCGAGCGCCTTGGCTTTATGATAAGCGTGCATGATCGTGCTGTGATCGCGCCCGCCGAAGATCACGCCCAGGGCGGGAAAAGAATGCTCCGTCAATTCGCGGGCCAGATAGATCGCGATCTGGCGGGCACAGACGATGCGCCGCTCGCGGCTGGTGCCCTCCAAGTCCTCAACGGAGATCTGATAGTATCGCGCGACCTCCTGCTTGATCATCTCCGGGGTCAAAAGAGCGGGCTTCGGTCTTTCAGAAGGGAGCAACTCGGTGAGCGCCTCTGGGGAGAGCTCATGCCCGTTGAGGGCAGCGGTCGCCGTGAGACGAACGAGAGCGCCTTCGAGCGCGCGCACGTTGGAGCGGATGCGCCCCGCGATGAGCTCCAGTGTCGCCTCAGGGAGATCGAGATTGAGTTCAGCGGCTTTGGCGCGCAATATCGCGAGCCGGCTCTCGAAATCGGGGGGCTGAATATCTGCGACCAATCCCCAGCGGAACCGCGAGATCAACCCCTCTTGTAAGTGCGGCAGCTCCTCCGGCGGACGATCCGACGTCAGCACGATCTGCTTGCCGTGATGATAGAGATCGTTGAACGTGTGGAAGAGTTCCTCCTGGGTTGCAGCTTTCTCCCGCAGGAAGTGCACGTCGTCTAATAATAAAATATCTACGGTGCGATAGATCTTGCGGAACTGCGGGGTCTTGCCCTCGTGGAGGGAGCGGTAGAACTCTGTGGCGAAGCGCTCGCACGTGACATAGAGCACTTTGAGCCACCGGTGGCGCCGGCTCGCTTCGTTGCCGATGGCGTGGAGCAGATGGGTCTTCCCTAAGCCCGATGCGCTGTGGATGAAGAGCGGGTTATACGCCCGCGCGGGGTTTTCGGCAACGGCCAGGGAAGCCGCATAGGCGAGCATGTTGCCCTGGCTGCGGACGAACCGCTCGAAGGTGTAATCGGGGCGGAGCGTTGGGGCAACAACAGCAGACGCAGGCTCCCGCAAAACAGCTTCTGATCGCATTGTTCGCTAACCCCTGGTGCCGGTAGGTGTCCAGAGCATAGCAGAGATCGCCAGGCGTTGTCAAGTCGGGATCGCATCCCCGCTGAGGAGAAATCTCCGAGCGTAAGGAGGTTTTCTGCCCAGCGCGGTGTGACTGGCAAGGCTAGCTATGCTAGAAGAGCGCGTGTCGGGGAAATTTGCGCGTTGCGCAGACGCGGGAGCGACTTTGCGGGAAATTGGTCACCCCAGTTAGCAGACATAGCTTTAGGAGATCGCCCGCGCCAGGGTCACGATCCCCAACGTGATCGCCAAGAGTGCGATCAGCAGTCTCAGCGAGCGCACCGGGAGCTTGTGCACGGTGAACGCTGCCAATGGCGTCGAGATGAGGGCTCCGATGAGGATGGGCAGGGCGAGCCGCCAATCGCTCTCGCTCACGGTCAGCCAGTACATCAGAACACCCACGAGCGAGACCACCCCTTCAGAGAGGCTGGTGATCCCCACGGCAGCCTTGGGGCTGAGCCCAGCGAGTATCTGCCCAGCGGTGATGATGGGGCCGTAGCCGCCGCCGCTCAGCCCTTTGTTGAACGAACTGAGCAGCCCGATCCCTACAAGCCGCCCCCACGAGAACCTCTGGCTGCCCGCGGGCGTGACGAGCACAAAGACCCCGAGAGCCAGCACGAGTATCCCAATATAGACTCTGATCGCCCAGCCGGGCAGATGGACGGCAACGGAGACGGCGAAGATCGCCCCAACGATACCGATGAGCGCGAGCACGACCGCGACTCTGAAGTCGCAAGAATCTTTGCGAAAGCTCACGTTCTGATACGTATGGTGAAACCCAGC
>JBBISQ010000055.1:0-11246 GCA_037441155.1 Candidatus Fraserbacteria bacterium | reverse complement strand
AATAATGCCCTTCTGCTGTGGGTGCAGGGGCTCAGCCGCTTTGCCGTCGAGATCTTTACCCAAGAGACGCCGTATTTGGCGGCCAAGGTGCGGCCCTTGGACTCCATCCTTGAGGAGGACATCGAGACGGAAGCGCTCAGCAAACAGGTCACGGCCCTCTTCCAGAAGATGCTCTCGCTCATGCCCAACCCCCCGCTAGAGATCCACACGATGGCCTCGAACCTGAGCGATCCGGGGCACTTGGCCGATTTTATCGCGGCGAACCTCGATGTGGACGTGGAGGCCAAGCAGCAAGTCTTAGAGGCGCTCAAAGTCAAAGAGCGTTTGACTTTAGTATTGCGCCTGCTCGAGGAGGAGAACGAGATCTTAGAAGTCGGCTCGCGCATTCACACTCGTGTCCAAGAGGAGATCGGACGCTCGACCCGGGAGAGAATCCTGCGCGAGCAGATGGAAGCGATCAAGAAGGAGCTTGGGGAAGAAGAGGGCCCGGAGATCGAGGAGCTGCGTCGCAAGATCAAGCAAGCCAAGATGCCCAAGGAGGCTGAGAAGGAAGCCCTGCGCGAGCTGGATCGTCTGGCGCAGATGCACCCCAGTTCAGCGGAGTATACAGTCTCGCGCACGTATCTTGATTGGCTCATTGCGCTCCCCTGGTCGAAGACCACCAAGGATATGTTGGATATCGCGCGCGCTCGGCAGATCCTCGACGAAGACCACTATGATTTAGAAAAAGTGAAGGAGCGCGTCTTAGAGTATCTGGCGGTGTTGAAGCTCAAGCGGGACATGAAGGGCCCAATTCTCTGTTTGGTTGGGCCGCCTGGGGTAGGGAAGACATCCCTTGGGCGCTCCATCGCCCGCGCTTTGGGGAGAAAATTCGTGCGCATCTCGCTGGGCGGGGTGCGCGACGAGGCCGAGATCCGGGGGCACCGGCGCACCTATGTCGGAGCGCTGCCGGGGCGAATTATTCAAGGGTTGCGCCGAGCCGGCTCCAAGAACCCTGTCTTCATGCTCGACGAGATTGATAAGATGAGCAGCGACTTTCGCGGTGACCCCGCCTCGGCGCTTCTAGAAGTCCTCGACCCGGAGCAGAATAGTAACTTCAGCGATCACTATCTCGATCTGCCATTCGATCTGTCCCGGGTGCTCTTCATCACCACGGCCAACGTCTTATATACGATCCCCAGCCCGTTACTCGATCGCATGGAGATCTTGGAGCTGCCAGGGTACTCTGAGGACGAGAAGGTCCAGATTGCGCAACGGTATCTGATTCCCAAGCAGATCAAGGCGCATGGGCTACGGGCGCATCAGATTGAGTTCAGCGACGCTGCGCTGCGCCAGATCATCCGGGACTATACGCACGAGGCGGGGGTGCGCAATCTGGAGCGTGAGATCGGCGCGGTCTGCCGCAAGGTCGCTGTTCAAGTCGCTGAGAAGAAAGATCGCTCGAAGCGCTTCATCGAGCCGGGCGATCTGAGCAAATTGCTCGGTCCGCCGCGCTACTTCTCAGAGGTTTCCGAGCGCCTGACCAAATCCGGGGTGGCTATCGGCCTGGTGGTCACCCAAGTGGGCGGGGATATCGTCTTCATAGAAGCGACCAAGATGAAGGGCAAAGGGGAGCTGAAGCTGACCGGCCAACTGGGCGAGGTCATGAGAGAATCGGCCCAAGCGGCGCTCAGTTACATCCGGGCGAATGCAGAGAGCTTGGGGATTGACCCAGAGCTCTTTGCCACCCATGATATACACATTCACGTGCCGGAAGGGGCTATCCCTAAGGATGGGCCCTCAGCGGGGGTGACCCTCGTGACTGCGTTGGTCTCGCTCTTGACTGATACGCCCGTGCAGGGGGACTTGGCCATGACCGGCGAGATCACTCTACGTGGGAAGGTCCTCCCTGTAGGGGGCATCCGCGAGAAGGTCTTGGCCGCTCATCGCACCGGCATCAAGACTGTTATATTGCCCAAGCGCAATGAGAAAGATTTAGAGGAGCTTCCGCGGAACGTCATAGAGGCATTGCGGTTTGAGTTCGTCGAAGAGATCTCCCAAGTTTTGGAGAAAGCCCTGCCTCGCTATGTTGCCGTCCCCTCATAAGAGAAGAGCGAA
Source organism: Candidatus Fraserbacteria bacterium (assembly GCA_037441155.1). Taxonomy (GTDB): domain Bacteria; phylum Bipolaricaulota; class Bipolaricaulia; order RBG-16-55-9; family DRXL01; genus JANXCC01. The sequence continues at coordinate 9,149 of JBBISQ010000055.1, read as the reverse complement.
GCGCGTCATCGTCGTCGCGCCCCATCCCGATGATGAAGTCTTGGCCACGGGGGGCGTGATCCAAGAGCATCTGCGCAAGGGGCACGTTGTGAAGATTGTGCTGGTCACGTGTGGGGATGGGCAGCGGCGTGGGCTCTTCCTCCCACCGAGGCACTTTCGCCGCTTGGGGGAGCGTCGCTATGGGGAATCTCTCAAGGCCCTGAAGGTGCTGGGGGTGACGGAGCGGCGCGTGATCGCGTTGGGGTACCCTGATCGTGGGATGGCCCATCTCTGGGCTGACGGAGACCGTCCCTATACGTCGCGCTACACGAAAGTCTCCGCCGTGCCATACGAGTGGGCGTATCGTCCTGGAGCGCCCTACACGCGCGAGTCCGTTCTTCAGGACTTCAGCGAGATTCTGCACAAGGAGCGCCCTGGGATCGTCTATCTGCCGCACCCCAAAGATCGCCATGGGGACCATCAAGCGGTCTATCGCTTTGTCCTGCAAGCACTCCAAGAGAATCATCTCCACCCGACACTGCGGCACTATCTGATTCATCATGGGGCCTGGCCGTTGCCCGTGGGGAAGCACCCCCAGAAGCCCCTCGTGCCCCCGCGCACGTTGCGCCACAGCTCAGACTGGATCTTTCAGGAGCTGAAAGCGGAGCAGATCGAGCGCAAATGCCAAGCGATCAGATGCTATCGCACCCAGACGCAATATATTGAGGACCATCTCTTCAGTTTTGTTCGCCGGAATGAGCTGTTCGATCTCAACCCTACTCGAGGGTCTCTCCCAGAGGATGGGGATCGTCTGGCTCGTCTTCCAAAGCTGCTAGCTGGTCTTCGTCAAGCCCGAAATAATGTCCTATCTCGTGCATCACGGTGATCCGGACCTGACGGCGGATCTCGTCATCGTTGCCGTTGGCCAGCGCTTCGATATTCTTCTGAAAGATATATATAATATCGGGTTGAATCTGCTCTGAGAACACGGAGCGTTCGGTCAAGGGGACACCGTGATAGAGCCCAAGCAGGGAGTCATCGGGGGGATCAGGGTGATCGGTGATGACAATCATGACGTTCTGGAGGCGCTCTTTGAAGAACGCGGGCAGGCTCTCTACCGCCTGCCACACGAGTTCCTCAAACCGTGCGCGGGTCACGCTTTTCACCTTCTCTCTCGGTCTTCAGAGTATATAGAGCCTCGGTCTATTTGACAAAATGGCTCAAGGAGTGATACAACTAAGGCGCGTATGAGATGGCTCGTGGGGATGGTTCTGGGTGGGGTAGTTGTCTGGGCCCCTATAGTGTCGGCGCAGTCCCAGCACCCGAGCGAGTTCTTTATGGAGGAGTTCACGTTTGGGCTGCTGGGCGGCTTGGTAGGGGGGCCGACTGTAGAGTTGGTCTACGTCAGCACGCTCTGCCGCGAGGTCTCCGCTCAAGATGAGGAGATGCAAAAGCGCCTGCAGGAGCTCTGTCAGGGGTTGGGGTTCTTAGTCATGCAGATCGTCGTCTATGGGGTGACGTTGCCTCTGGGGACGAGCTTCGGGATTATTCTAGCGGGCTCCTTGCGCGGTATCGTGAGCACCCCGGCCGACTGGATCTTCACGTATATCTTTGCCATGATGGGGTCGTGGACGGGGTGGCTCAACGCGGCGGGCATCTTGAAGGTCATGGACTTTCTGATGTTGAATCTCGGCTGGGACCTGAGCGGCTATGTCGAGAGCATCTACACATTTACGCGGGTGGCCCTGCCCATCCTCTATGCGGCGTTCTTAGGAACGATGGAGTTCAACATCCGCATTCAGCCTCAGAGTTTCGTGCCTCAGGGTGCCGCTGCGTCGTGGGGGGTGCCGCTCTTTCTGTGGCGCTTCTAAGGTGTTTTTAACTTCTCCGCGAGCGCCCGCTCCACGCAGTGCGGGACAAAGCGCGACACATCTCCGCCGTAGCTCTTGACTTGTCGAACAATGCTCGAGCTAATGAACGAAAAATCCCGGCTGGTCATGAGATAGACGCTCTCAAACTCCGGGTCCAAGTCGCGGTTTGTCAGAGCTAGCTGAAACTCGTACTCAAAGTCGGTGCTGGCACGAAGACCCCGCACGACAGCGCCGACGCCGAGCTGTCGCGCGAGATGTACGAGCAGGCCGTCATGGGCGATGATCGTGATCTCGTCGTCGAGGCCGACCTCGCGGAGGGCTTCGACCACCAAGCGATGGCGCTCTTCCAGGGAGAAGAGCATGGGCTTGGTGGGGTTGCGCATGACCGCGACGATCAGCTCGTCGAAGATCTTTCTCGCCCGCCGGATGATATCAATATGTCCGTAGGTGATCGGGTCGAAGCTGCCAGGGTAGAGTGCTTTGGTCATATAAAAATCCTAGCAGATCGGTGAGCATCCAGTCAAAACTCCGTCCCCAGGCGCGCCTTGATCCCCTTGTCGAAGGGATGCTTGATCTTGCGCACCTCGGTCACCAAGTCGGCAATCTCTTCGATCTCAGGAAGTCTCTTATGGCTCCCGGTGAGCACGCACTCGGTATGAGGTGCCTTGGCCTTCACGATCTTTATTAAGTCTTCCGAAGAGATGACCCCCATCTGCACGGCGTAGAGAGACTCATCAACGATGACCATGTCGTACTCTCCTGAAGAGAGAGCGCGCGCTGTCGCGGCGAGCGCTTGACGCCCGGCCTCGATGTGCCCTTCGGTGGGTGTTCCAATAAGCCATTCGGGCATTCCGTAACGCTCAAACGAGAAATTCTCAAAGCGCTTGAGCGCCTTGAGTTCCCCATACTCTTCGAAAGCCTCGACGCCTCGGATGCCGCCCTTGAGGAACTGAATCAAGTGCACCCGGAAGCCGCGTCCGAGCGCTCGCACCGCCATGCCCAACGCCGCCGTCGTCTTGCCCTTGCCGTTCCCCCACCACATCTGCACTAAGCCCAGCTCGTTCTTGAGTTCCATAGGCCCTCCCTTAGAATGTGAGTGGCATCAGTGCGCCCGCTGGCGCCAGCCCGGAGAAGATCTCCGGGTGAATGATCTGAGCTAAGATCTCTAAGCCCGTCACAGTTCGTGGCCCCGGTCGGTTAAAGTACGCCGATGCTTCGACGAGAAAAACTTGACACTCTTTCACAGCCGTCAGCTCCTCCCAGCCCTCACGCCCCGTGAGCAGATCGATCTCCCTGAGCGTGCGCTCGATAGAGAACCCGCAGGGCATGAGCACAAGAATATCCGGGTTGTAGTGCAGGATCTCTTCCCAGTCGGCGGAGCGCGACGGCTGGCCGACCTCGCCAAGCCAGTCCTCCCCGCCAGCGTACTCGACCATCTGCGGCACCCAGTGCCCAGCGATCATAATGGGCTCAAGCCACTCGATGCAGCAGACCGTGGGACGATGCTCGAGTCTGTGGGTCTTGGCGCGCACGCGCTCGATCCGCTGACGCAGCTGCGTCACGAGCTTCTCTGCGCGCTCTTCTGCGCCGGATACCTCTCCAACTGTCAGAATAGTGTCGAGAATATCTTCGAGCGTGTGCGGCTCCAGCGAGACGATCTGCGGCTGCCCCCGCAAGAGCTTCACTGCCTGGCGCACCTCGTCGAACGACGGCGCACAGACTTCGCACAGCTCCTGCGTCAAGATCAGATCGGGCTCGAGCTTCTGCAAGAGCTCGGCGTCAATGTGATAGACGCTCAGCCCGCTGTGCACTCGTTCTCGGACGATCTGATCTATCTCAGCGCTGGGCATATCCGAGTGCACGAGGGCTTGGCTCAATTTGGGTTTTTGTAAGACTTCCGGGGGCCAGTCGCAATCGTGTGAAACACCCACTACGCAGTCTCCCAAGCCAAGCTCATAGGCGATCTCCGTCGCGCTGGGCAGAAGCGAGACAATTCTCATGGGCGGGCTCCCTGTCGGCTCCCCACGGGAACGATATATCGCTCCCCTGTGCCGTCCACGATGCGCACGCGCGTCCGAAAGACTTGCTCGATCAGCTCTTCAGTGAGCACGCGCTCCGGCTCGCCAAGAGCAAGCACTCTCCCCTCGCTGAGCAGAGCAATGCGATCCGTGTAGTGCAACGCCAGGTTGAGATCGTGCAGCGAGACGAGTACCGTCAAATCTCTTTGGGCGAGCGAGCGAAGCAATTCCATGATCTCAATCTGATAGTTGAGATCGAGATGGGCCGTCGGTTCGTCTACCAGCAAGACTTTCGGCTCTTGGGCCAAAGCGAGAGCGATCCAGACGCGCTGGCGCTCCCCGCTGCTCAAGCTGTGAATCGTTCTGTTGGCAAACTCGAGCGTATCTGTCAGCGCCAGGGCGCGGGTCACGATCTCATGATCGTGAGGAGAGAGTCGCTGCCAGCGCGCGCGATGGGGCAGTCGCCCCAGCTCGACGATCTCTCTCACTGTGAAATCGAACGAGCACGAGATCTCTTGTTCGAGCGCAGCCAGCTCGCGCGCCAGCTCCCTTGGAGAGAGCTCACCCAGACGGCGACAATCGAGATAGATCGTCCCGCTCGAAGGGGGGAGTCGCCCGGAGATCGCGCGCAGCAGCGTCGTCTTGCCTGAGCCGTTGGGCCCCACTAGCCCGAAGACCTCTCCGGGGATGATCTCTATATTGAGATCGCGCAGCACCAAACGCTCAGAATATCCCAACTGCACGTTCTTAAGACAAATCATAGCGAGGCTCCCAGCTGCGCTCTGCGACGCAGCAAGAACAAGAAGAACGGCGCGCCGAGCAATGCCGTGATGATCCCGATGGGCAGCTCCGCCGGGGCGAGCACCGTCCGCGCCAAAGCGTCACAGAGCACGAGCAAGACCGCTCCACCTAGTGCGGACGCGGGCAAGAGCAGTCGGTGATCCGGCCCAACTATCAGTCTGAGCATATGGGGCACGATCAGCCCCACAAACCCAATCGTCCCTGAGACAGCCACAGCGACCGCCGTGAGCAGCGTCACGGCTAACAATAAGACTTTTCGCAAATGACGCGGCTCAATCCCCAGATGGGCCGCCATCTCTTCACCCAACGCGAGGGCGTTAAGATCGCGGGCAAAGAGCACTAGCACTGCTCCCGCTATGAGAAGCGTTCCCAGCAGCCCAAGGACGTAGAGCCACTGGGCGCCACCTAGCCCGCCCAAGATCCAGAAGATCACCCGTCGTGCGTCTTGAGAGGCTCCCGCGTAGAAGAGCAGGAAGCTCGTCACAGCCGAGAAGAGCGCCGCTAGGGCGACTCCAGAGAGAATGAGCGCATAGGTGTCGAGCTGGGCCCAGCGCGTCTGGGCAATGCGATAGACGATCGCGACCGCGAGCACGCCACCTACCAATGCTCCCACCGGCACCGCTCCCCAGGAGCTATCGAGATGGAGGGCGATCACTAACGCTGCTCCGGCGGTCGCCCCGCTGGCGATCCCCAAGAGATACGGATCGGCTAACGGGTTGCGAAAGAGCCCCTGCATGACAGCCCCGCAGAGCGCCAGCGCCCCACCAACCAAAGCCGCCAAGAGCACCCGAGGAAGCCGGATCTGCGTGAGAATGAAGCGATTCGTGGGATCGGCATCAAAGGGCGACAGAGGCACAGCCCCGATGGCGATGCCCGTCGCCACAGCTCCCACGAGCACGATGCTCAAGCTGCCTAGAGCCAGCAGGCTTTTACGCTGTCCCATCCTAGCGATTGGGATGCAACAAGTCCGCGACGGTCTTGATCGTCTGCGCGATGCGCGAGCTGACCCACTGCGACGCTCCGATCCCATAAACGCGCTTCTCACGAACGGCTTTCACTTCTTGGAGAAAGCGATTCTCTGTGATCAAGGGAATGAGCAGCGGATCGGTGAAGATGACGCTGGGATCGCGCTTGACGATCTCCTCAAAGCTCACTTGTTTATAATCAGCGACGTCGGGGAAGATATTAATTCCCCCGGCGCGCAGCACGATCTCGTTCTCCGGGGTGCCGCGCCCGGCAGCAAACGGCGGCTGCTCCCCCGATGGATAGAGAATCGCCACCGTCGGCTTAAATCTGTCGAGCACAGTCCCTTCTATCGTCACGATCTCTTCGGCGATCTTGCCGATACTCGTATCGGCTCTCTTGGTGTCGCCCTCGATCACTAAGTTCACTGAGCGGATCGTGCGAAAGATCTCGGTAACGCTGTCAATGGCGCCGCTGCCCACCTTGCCCAGCGAGATGACAATAAGCCCAGCGCGTTCGAGGGTGTCGCGCACCGCGCCGATTGCCCCGAAGACGACATCGGGTTTGAGCGCGATGATCGCTTCGACATTGGGGTTGAAAATCGGCCCGACCCGCGGCACGTTGGCTACTTCTTTGGGGTTGTCTGCAGACTCAGATACCCCGACGATGCGATTGAGCGCCCCTAAGTCAATGAGAATCTCTGTATATAGCGGCGTCCCAGCGACGACGAGCCGCTCAGGACGCTTGGGGATAGTGATCTGTTTGCCGCGGTCGTCGGTGATCGTGACAGGGTAATCCGCCAGCGACGGCACGACTATCCCTACGAACAGCAAAGCGACCAGCCCGACCAACTTCCAGCGTGTCCAACGCATAGTATTCCTCCTTACTGTTCTGTGAGAATTACTCTAATTTCGATGCCAAAGCCCACAGGGCGGCCCACAGCCCGCGCGTTGCGGCGCTCCTCTCCCGCCCAAAGGCGATCACGAGCAAATCGCCGTTCTTGAAATCTGGGAGGGCTTCCTCGAGCACCTGGCTATCGTCGGGGTTCCGTGTAGCCAGCGCCTCTTGCTCTTCAATGAAGCAGAGCATCCCCTTACGCTTGGTGAGAAAGAGCGCGGCAGTTGCGCCTTCACGCACAGCGATGTCGCGATAGATCCACGCGGAGAACCCATCGGCGGCTCCGCGTATATGCGCCATCCGCGCGTATCTGTCAAGCATCAGATTGTGAAGCTGCACATCGCGAACGGCTGCTATCGAGCTGAATTTCTTTATGAGAAACCGTCGTCCGTGCGCTGTGAGCGCCGTGCCTAGCTTGGAGAACGAGACGAATCCCTGCGTTTCCAGCTTCTCTAGCTCCGTGCGCACGACGCTCTCGGTCAAGCCGGTGCGCTCCACCAGCGTCCGCCGCCCGAGAGGGGCGTCTCTCAGCTCGTAGAGCAGCTGATACGCTATGTGCTCGCGCAGCAGTGCGACCACGTGGGATGCCATCTCCCACCTCCGAAGCTATTCTACACCTTCCGAAGGCGATGCGCAAGATCTCGCTTCTTATGCGATCATTTGACAAAGCCTGGGGACGTAGTTATAGTAATACGCTACGCTTAGGAGGGTGACAGATATGAGGAACACAACCCGCCGCGAGATGCTCTCCGAGGATACGGGAAGTCCCTACTACGAGCTGCGCAAGTACCCCGAGCCGACCGTCTGTTCGTCGTGCGGGCTGGTCTATCACAAAGGGCGCTGGACGAACGGACTGGCCGCTCCTGCAGAGGCCAATCGCGAGCTGTGCCCGGCGTGCAAGCGCATGCAAGACCGCAACCCCGGTGGCGTCGTGTATCTTGATGGCTCGTACTTGCATGCCCGTCGCGATGAGATTCTTAACGTCGCAAAAAATCAAGAGAAACTAGCCCGCGAGCAGCGGCCCCTCCAACGCATCATGTGGATCAAGCCCAATGGGAACGGTCTCGAGATCGCCACGACAAATTTTCACTTAGCCCGTCGTATTGGGGAAGCGATCCATCAGGCTCACAAGGGGGAGTTAGACATCAAATACTCAGAAGGGGATCGCTTTGCCCGCGTCTACTGGCATCGCGACGACCAACCAAAACCCAAATAGAAAATGCCCATTCGCGATGAGAGCCTCGGCGCTCTCTTAGAGAAATTCTCTGCGGCGACGCCCACTCCCGGCGGGGGCAGCGCAGCGGCTCTTGTCGGAAGTGTCGCGGCTTCGCTTGTAGCAATGGTCGCGGGATTGACCGTCAGCAAGAAAGCTTATCAGTCCGTCGAGGCGGAGATGCGCGGTGTGCTTGCCGAGGCGCTCACGCTCCGTGATCAGCTCTTAGAGCTTGCCGAGCGCGACAGCGAATCGTTCAATGCCGTGATGGCCGCGTACAAGCTCCCTAAAGAGACAGAGTCAGATCGTGCTGAGCGGGAGCGAGCGATTCAGTTGGCGCTCAAGGGAGCGACCAAGGTCCCCTATCAGACGGCGCTGCGCTGCTATCGTGTCTTAGAGCTAGCCGAGCTTGTGGTCGCGAAGGGGAACAAGAGCGCGGTGAGCGACGGGGGCGCGGCGGCGGTGCTCGCTGAAGGTGCTCTTCACGCGGCGGCGCTCAACATGGCGATCAATCTCGCGGCGATTGCTGACGAGTCTTTTGTGGGCGAGTATAATCGTGAGCGGGAGCGATTGATCCGGCGGGCGCAGGAGAAGCGCGCGGCGATCATGCGAGCGCTCACGGAGCGTCTTGGGGGGTAACTGCACAAGGGACGATATAGATTCCTGGCGTACGAACGGCAATGTTTGTTTGGCGTGGTGGTGGATGGAGAAATGCAATTGAATGGAACCGAGCGCATGGCAGAACGATGTTGGTTGGAAATCCCCACGTGCATGGGATCATTTGGCTGGTAGGGGAAAAAACACCTTGAGCCTTCTTGCTTTGCTCACGCGCTCGCATTATACTAATCAGATGAGAGACTTCACCGCCCTCGCCATCGAAGCGGCCCATCAGGCCGGAAAACTCCTGCGCGACAATTTCCGCCACGGGCACGCTTTTGAACTCAAAAGCGGCTTCCGCGATCTGGTCACCCCGTTCGACCGCCACGCCGAAGAGATCATTGTATCACTGATCAGAAAGCATTTCCCCGAACATTCTATTCTCACCGAAGAGGGCTCGGTGCGCCCCACAGACACAGCACCCTATCGGTGGATCATAGACCCCATTGACGGCACGACTAACTTCGCCCACGGCTTCCCGTTCTTCGCCATCTCGATTGCCCTCTACTCTCAAGATGACGCGCTGGTGGGCGTCGTGTATAATCCCATCCATGATGAGCTGTTCGTCGGCGAAGCCGGTCGGGGGGCACAGCTCAACGGCCAGCCCATCAGGGTCTCGCAGATCGAGACTCTCCACGAGAGCTTGGTCATGACCGGCTTCCCCTACGACGAACGCTTGATCCCACAACACCTAGCGTGGTGGGAGCGCTTTGCGAAGAAGACCCAAACGCTGCGACGGCTCGGCTCGTC
>JBBISQ010000054.1:0-11355 GCA_037441155.1 Candidatus Fraserbacteria bacterium | reverse complement strand
CAGGCGAGAGCCCGGCGGCCCGCGCAAAAGGCCCAGCAAGACCGAGGGCAGTTGCCGTGCGGCGACGCGGCGCAGATCCACCCCTTGAGCGGAGAGCAGCGGGAAGTAGGTCCAGCTGTCGAAGGCTCGTGGGGAGGCGAAGGGTCCGGCTTGCAGGGCTTGTGCCAAGGCTGCGTTGGACAGGCCCGTGCGGGCGAGCAGTTCTTGGTGCAGTGGGGCGAAGCCCAGGTCCGTGGGGCCGATGACCCAGGCCTGGCGGATGAGCTGCTGGATCAGAGTAGTGGGGTCTGGCTGCGCCCGGACGTCGGGGCCGGGGGCAGGCATGAGGGCGGCCAAGACAAGCCCCAGCGCTGCAGCCCACAGGAGGATAACCCGCTTAGCTACCCCATGATTGCCTCTTTTCCTCGACCCGCTGAGGCAAGTCGGTCGGGCTTCTTCGGAAGGATGCTTACTGGAACGTCCCTCCACCTTCCGATCTGTGGGTATTATAATACTTGCCCCTCTTGGCTGTCAATCCCCCCTAGGGCTTTCAAGCCCTCGATATAGCTTCTCCACCCCAACCCGCAAATCTGCGCCACGCAGACGTCCTTGATCACCGACTCCCTCCGAAACGGCTCGCGTCTTTTGATATCTGACAGATGCACTTCGACCGTGGGCTTCCCAACGGCCGCAATCGCATCACGGATCGCATAGCTGTAGTGCGTATACGCGCCGGGATTGATCACGATCCCGTCGGCCCAGTGGCGCTCTTGGTGCAGTGTGTCTATGATCGCGCCCTCGTGATTGGACTGAAAGATCCTCAGCTCAAGGCCGTGCGCAGCAGCAAATTCGTGAAGCTTTCGGTTGAGCTCGTCAAGGGTCATCGAGCCGTAGATCTCCGGCTCGCGCTCGCCCAAGAGATTGAGATTGGGCCCGTGAATGACCAGAATGCGCTTCATAGTCTGCCCAGCATTTCTCGGAGTTCCGTCTCGGTCACAGCATCGCAGAGCACCGGCTCGCCGATGGCGCGCAGCAGCACAAACTGCACGCGCCCGTCGCGGGCTTTCTTGTCACGGCGCACAAGATCAAGCACTCTTTCGCACTCAATCCCGCGCACAGACGGTTTGGGGAAGCGCGCGAATACCCTCTCAATGCGCTCAAGCTCAGCGAAGCTGAGCCCCATCTTCTGATGAGAGAGCCGCGCGGCAATCAGCATCCCCCACGCAATAGCCTCCCCATGACGCAGCTGATACTCACTCGCGGCTTCCAGAGCATGCCCGACGGTGTGCCCGAAGTTTAAAATCGTTCTCAGTCCGCTCTCGCGCTCATCGGCAGAGACGATCTCGGCTTTGATCGCGCAGCACCGCGCGATGACCTCAGAGAGATCCTCAGGCTGCTGCACGAGGTTTTCTAAGTCGGCTGCTAAGCGCGCAAAGAGCGCGGGATCGCGAATCAGCCCGTATTTGAGGACTTCTGCGAGGCCAGACCAGCGTTCGCGCTCCGGCAGGGTCTGCAGCACTGTCGGGTCAATGAAGACGCAGCGCGGCTGGTAGAACGTCCCGATCAAATTCTTCCCCACGGGATGATTCACCCCGGTCTTGCCGCCGACGCTGCTGTCCACTTGAGCCAAGAGCGTCGTGGGGATCTGAATATACGCAACTCCGCGCAAGAATGTTGACGCCACAAAGCCTGCTAAGTCTCCGATCACCCCGCCCCCCAGGGCGATGATCGTCGCGTGACGATCGAGGTCTGCTTCGAGCAGGCGCGTATAGAGCATCTCTGCTGTTTGCAAGCTCTTCTGCTCTTCGCCGGGGGGCACGCTCACCAGAACTGTTTCGATACTGTTCTTGCGCAGAGAATCTTCTAGAAGCCCACCGTAGAGCTGAGCGACAGTGGTGTCTGTGATAATCGCGGCGCGCGCGCCCAAGCGATAGCCCGCATAGAGCTCGCCCAGGCACCGCAGCAGCCCCGGCTTGACCCAGATACAGTAGCTGCGCTCCCCAAGCGCGACCGGGATGACTTTTGCCCCTCTCCCCTCCGAGGGAGAGGGGAGAGAAGGGTGAGGGGCAGAAGAAAGAGAGAGCGTCTCACAGATCGCAGCGACAGCTTCAGCGGGCGTCCGCTCGTTCTCAATAATACAGTGCGCTGCTTCGTAGCGCGCCCTCCGGCTCTCGACGATCTCGGAGATCTTCTCCAGGCGCTGCTTTGAGGTCAGCCCTAACAGCAATGGGCGCTCCGGCTCGCGCTCGAGGCGCCGCACAAGAACTTCTGGACGGGCTTTGAGATAGATTTGGACGCCCGTCTGCCGAATAAGCTCCCAATTCTCGTCTCTGAGAACGGCACCGCCCCCTAACGCAACGACCAGATTCTGTCGCTGTGCGACCTCGCGCACGGCCCGACTCTCACGCGCGCGAAAGCCCTCTTCTCCTTCGGTCTGAAAGATCTTCGAGATCGGGCAGCCCGCCTGCGCAACGATCTGCTCGTCTAAATCGACAAATTCTCTCTCCAACACAGAGGCGAGGAGCCGGCCCACGGTGCTCTTGCCCGACCCCATAGGGCCGACCAGATAGATATTAGAGCCGCGTGCCCGCTTTGAGATCTCGGACATAGTCTGCGAGGGCTTCGGGGGAGGCCCCCTCAGCGATTCGTGCTGCCAGGGCGCTGCCCACGATCACCCCATCCGCACCCGCTCGAACGACTGTTTCGATCTGTGCCCGCGTCGAAAGCCCAAACCCTACAGCGAGCTTCAGATCCTCGGGCACAAGCGGCCTCACCCGCTCGAGCAACGGCAGCACTGTCGGTGCGAGCGTCTCGGTCATCCCCGTTGTGCCGTAGCGCGACACCAGATACAGAAACCCAGAAGCGAATTCACAGATTCTCTTGACGCGCTCGTTGTCCGTCTCCGGCGTGGCGAAGAAGATCCGAGCAAGCCCATACTTGCGCGCTTGGTTCACCCACGACGACGCTTCTTCGATGGGCAGATCGGGGATGATCACGCCGTCAACTCCCGCCTCGCTGCACCGCCGGGCAAACGACTCTTCGCCGAGCCGATAGATCGGGTTATAGTAGGTCATGAGCAGGATGGGCAGCTCGGAGCTTTTGCGCAGCTCGCGCACGAGAGAGAGAGCCGTGTGCACGGTCACTCCCTGGCGGAGCGCGCGGGCGTGAGCGGCTTGGAGAGTGGGGCCATCGGCGATGGGATCGGTGAAGGGCACGCCCAGCTCCAGCACGTCCAGCCCGCCGGCCTCGAGCGCGCGAATGTACTCGACCGTGCGGGCAAGCTGCGGCTCGCCGGTCATGATATAGCCGATGAGCGCGGCCTCGCCCCGAGCGCGCACCTCTTCAAAGCGCTTCTTCAGTCGTTGGCTGAGTATCATAGCGCAACATCGTCTCTAAGTCTTTGTCGCCCCGGCCAGAGAGCGTGATGACTATAATCTGATCGCGCTTCATGCGCTTGGCCCGCTGGACTCCAGCGTAGACTGCGTGCGCGGCTTCGAGAGCCGGCAGAATCCCCTCCAAGCGCGCCAAGAGCCGAAACCCTTCCAGAGCTTCTGCGTCGCTCACGGTGATGTACTCTCCCCGCCCGAGCTTCTTATAGAGCGCGTGCTCCGGGCCGACGGCAGCATAGTCCAACCCCGCGGCAACGCTGTGCGTCTCGCTGATATAGCCGTGTTCGTCCTGCAAGACGAACGTCTTTGCCCCGTGCAGCACCCCGACAGAGCCGCGATTGAGCGAAGCCGCCCCGGCCGCTTCTACCCCCAAGAACTGCACTTTCTCGTCGGTGACGAACGGGAAGAACGTGCCCATGGCGTTGCTGCCGCCGCCCACGCACGCCACGAGCAGATCGGGCAGGCGCTGCTCTCTTCTGAGCAGCTGGCCCTTGATCTCATCTCCGATCACGCGCTGGAAGTCGCGCACGATCATGGGGTAGGGATGCGGGCCGACCACAGAGCCAATGAGATAGTACGTGGTGGGCACGTTGGTCACCCAGTCGCGCAACGCTTCGTTGATCGCGTCCTTGAGCGTCTGGGAGCCGCTCGTGACCGGATGCACCAGGGCGCCCAAGAGTTTCATGCGTTGGACGTTCATCTGCTGGCGCTCGATGTCCCGCGCGCCCATATAGATCTCGGCGTTCAAGCCGAGCACAGCGCAGGCCATCGCCGTCGCGACGCCATGTTGCCCCGCACCCGTCTCGGCGATCACGCGCCTCTTGCCCATCGCTTTGGCCAGCAGCGCCTGCCCAATGACGTTATTGAACTTGTGCGCGCCGCCGTGGACCAAGTCTTCTCGTTTGAGAAAGATGCGTGCGCCGCCGGCGTACTCTGTTAAGCGTTTCGCGAAGTAAAGAGGGGTAGGGCGACCGCCGTAATCGGCGCGCAGGGCCTTCAGCTCGCTTTGGAAATCAAAGCGCGCGGAGATCTCTCGATACGCGCGCTCTAATTCTTTGAGCGCCGGCATTAAAATCTCTGGGACAAACTGTCCTCCAAACTCCCCAAAGTGCCCGTCTTGAGGCAGCTCATTCAGTTTGACTTTGGTTGGCGTTGTCGCTTTCATAAGACCTCACTTGGCGTATCAGTGCTTCGATCTTCTCGCGAGATTTTCTCCCGTCGGCCTCTTCGACGCCGGAGGCCACGTCTACGATATCAGGGCGCACCTCGTCGAGCGCACGCCGCACGTTCTCTGGGGTCAGCCCGCCCGCGAGTATCACGGTCAAGGGGTGCAGGGCATCGCGCACGATGCGGCTTGCGGCCCAGTCGTGCACTCGGCCCGTGCCCCCGACGCGACGACCGACAATAGTATCTAAGATTACCCCATCGAGGCCCGCTTGGGCAAGCGCCCGCCCCCGCACGATCATCTCTTGAGCCGAGCCGATGACGGGCACAAGCCCATAGATGCGGAGCTCTTTAGGCAAGAGAGCGCGCAGCTGCGCCAGCTCCTGTGGACTCATCGGGGTGTGCACCTGGAGGGCGTCAGGGGCTAACGCCTCTCCCACAGAGATGATCTGCCCCAAATCCGAAGCCGTTGTCACCACGACTGTGGCGAGCCACGGCGGGACGCGCCTCATCAGCGTGCGTGCACGGGTGAGCGTGAGATTGCGTGGAGATTGGGGGGTACCCACGATGAATCCCAGGGCGTCCGCACCGTGAGCAGCTTCGATGTCCCCTTCAGAGCGAATGCCGCAGATCTTCACTGTCACCATGAGCCAGCACCTCCCGAAGCTTGCGCGCAGGGTCTGCCGCTTGCATCAAAGCAGTCCCGATCAAGAAGGCATCAGCTCCAGCGGCACTCAGACGCCGCAGGTCCTGAGCCGTCTCGATGCCGCTTAAGGACCAGACCGGACGGTCCTTGCACACTTTTTTCAGTATCTCAACAGTGCGATCGGTGTCAATCTTCAGCGTCGTCAGATCGCGATTGTTGATCCCGATCATGTCGGCGTCTGTGCCTTGCACCAACAGAAATTCCTCTACTGATGCGACCTCCGCTAAGACTTCTAAGCCGTGCTCATGGGCGAGAGTGATCGCTTCTTTCAGGGTCAGAGACGTCCAGCGGCGCTGAAAGAGCGTGACGATGAGCAAGACCGCGCTCGCCCCACACCAAGCCCCGGCTGCGATCTGCTCCGGCGCAACGATAAAGTCCTTCATCAGCGTAGGCAGCCCGGTGGCGCTCGCTTGCGCTAAGAGCTCCAAGCTCCCGCCAAAGTGCACGGGCTCCGTCAGCACAGAGAGGCCGACAATCTCTGATCGCGTGTAGAGCGTGAGGATCTCCGCGGGTGAGCGATCCCGTATCAAGGGGCCGGACATCGGTGAAGCCGGCTTGAGCTCGGCAATCACCGCTCGCCCCCGTCGTCTCTCGATCGCCTCACACAATGATGGGCGCACCCATTGGCTCTCTTGCGATCGCACTCGATAGTACCCAGATTGGAGCGTCTTGCGCACATCAGCAATGATCTTCTCAAGGTGGTCCAATGGGCACCTCCTCCTCACGATGGCTGTAGGCGATCAGTTGCTCCAGCTTGTCCAAAGCTTTTCCGGAGACGATGCTGGCTTCTGCTTGGTGGATTCCATCTTCCACAGAGGCAGCACCGCCGCCCAGGTAGATCGCCGCGCCCGCGTTGAGCAGCACCATCTCGTAGCGGGCGTCTTTGACTCTATTCTGTAAGAGATCGCGTGTCAGCTGGGCGCTCTGGCCAGGGGGCAGAGCAGCGATCTCTTCGACCGTGGCGCAGCGAAAACCGAACGCTTCAGGCTTCAGGGTGTAGGTGCGCACCTGCCCGTCGCCCAGCTCGGCGACCATCGTCGGCCCGGTCATAGAGATCTCATCAATCCCGTCTCTTCCGTAGACGACTAGAGCGCGCTCGACCCCCAAGTTGCGCACGATCTGCGCACAGGCCTCTACCAACTCTGCGCAGCAGACTCCCAGCAGCTGGGCCTGAATGGGCGCAGGGTTGACGAGCGGGCCTAAGAGATTAAAGACCGTGCGCAGGGCCAATTCACGGCGCACCGTGGCGACGTGCTTCATCGCCGGATGGAACTGGGGCGCAAAGAGAAAGCCGATCCCGATCTCTTCAATAGCGCGCTCGACGGCAGAAGCCGTCATGTGGAGATTGATGCCGAGCGCTTCCAAAAGATCGGCGCTGCCGCACTGGCTGGTCACGCTGCGGTTGCCATGCTTGGCCACAGGGATCCCCGCTCCGGCCACGACAAAGGCGCTCACCGTCGAGACGTTAAATGTCTTGACCGGAGCGCCGCCCGTGCCGCACAGGTCTATCAACGGTCGCGAGACGCGGGGCCGCACCGGCACGCACAGCGCCCGCAGCACCTGGGCCATCGCTGTCAGCTCTCCGACGGTCTCCCCCTTCACGCGCAGGCCCATCAAAAACGCACCGATCTGGGCCTCGCTGCACCGACCGCTCATGATATCGAGCAGAGCCGCCTGAGCAAGCTCATAAGAGAGAGACTTCCTCTCAGCGAGATCGTGTAAAGCCTGAACGATCATCGAACGGTCACCTCCTCTGTGAAGCCAGAAAGTTCTGGAGAATCTGCCTTCCGTGCTCGGTCAAGATGGACTCCGGATGGAACTGCAGCCCCTCGACGGGAAATCTCGTGTGCCGCACGGCCATGATCTCGCCGTCGTCGGCGAGAGCTGTAATGACCAGAGCGTCAGGGAAGCCGGTGCGATCTATCACCAACGAATGATACCGGGCGGCGAGAAATCCTTGGGGCAAGCCGACAAAGATCCCCTGCCCATCGTGATAGATACGGGAAGCTTTGCCGTGGACGACACGCGCCGCACGACGCACCTTGCCGCCGTACACGACAGCAATCCCTTGATGCCCCAGACAGATGCCGAGCGTGGGCACGGTCGGCGATATGTGCTCTAAAATCTCTCGACAGATGCCAAAGTCACGGCTGTTTTCTGGGCTGCCCGGCCCCGGCGAGAGCACAATGCGCTCAGGGGCAAGCTCGCGCACCCTTTTCAGCGTGATCGCATCGTTGCGCGCGACGACCAGCTCAGCGCCCAGCTCGCCAAAGATACTGGGCCACGTTGTACGTGAACGAATCGTAATTATCAATCAACAAGACCCGCATAAGCACCTCCGGTTCACCTTCACCCCGGACCTCTCCCCCAGCCCCTCCCCTAAAGGGAAGGGGGCCAGGGGGTTAGGTCACTAGTGCAGCCCTCATAGCTTTGAGCTTCTGTTCGGTCTCGTGCCATTCACGCTCTGGAACGGAGTCGTAGACGATCCCCGCACCGGCGCGGGTATAGACGTTCTTCTCGTCCGCCCAGATGGTGCGAATCGTGATGGCTGTGTCCGAGTTTCCATTGAGTGAGAGATACCCTACAGCGCCGGCGTAGGGGCCGCGAGGCGTCTTCTCGAGCTGGGCGATCAGTTCCATCGCTCGGATCTTGGGAGCTCCGGAGACCGTCCCGGCGGGGAAGAGCGCCGCCAGTGCATCGAGCGCATCCAGCCCTGCTCGCAAGCG
This sequence comes from Candidatus Fraserbacteria bacterium, assembly GCA_037441155.1. Classification (GTDB taxonomy): domain Bacteria; phylum Bipolaricaulota; class Bipolaricaulia; order RBG-16-55-9; family DRXL01; genus JANXCC01. The sequence continues at coordinate 3,391 of JBBISQ010000054.1, read as the reverse complement.
TCCCTCCACGCACGAGACCAGGTGCTGCACGTGGCTGAACCGCTCCACGCGCATATACTCTGAAACGCGCACGCTGCCGAACTCGCTGACGCGCCCGATGTCGTTACGCGCCAGATCGACAAGCATAGCGTGCTCGGCGCGCTCCTTGGGGTCCGCCAGAAGCTCTCGCGCGAGGGCAGCCGTCTCGTCTTCCGAGCGACCGAGGGGGCGCGTCCCCGCGATGGGATAGGTCTGAACAGCTCCCTCTCGGACAGCCACGAGCATCTCTGGGCTAGCACCGGCGACTTTGCGCGCCCCAAAGTCCAAAAAATACATATACGGCGAGGGGTTGAGCCGGCGCAACCTCTGATAAACAGCGAAGAGATCACCTCGATAGGGGGTTGTGAGCTCGCGCGAGAGGACGATCTGAAAGATCTCCCCAGCGGCGATCAGCTCGCGGGCACGCCGGACGCCTTCTTCGAATTCGGCTTGTGTCTGGTCAGAGCGAAGTTCTCCGCACTCGAAGAGCATGGGCGAGCTCCCCTTGCTCTGGGCTGCTTTCAGACACTCCGCCACGAAATCGAAACGATCTTCAGCATGAGAGAAGTAGAACGCCGTGCCGCGACGATGGTCGTAGACTACGCCGTCAGTGAACAGCCCCATCTCCAGCTCCGGGAACGAGCTGGACTCTAGCGTAAGCTTTTCCAGATAGCGCACGAACTCGTAGCTTATATAACCGACCAGACCGCCGCTATATGTGAGCCCAGGCATCAGGGGTTTCTGGTACGGAGCTACAACCCGGCGCAGGCTCTGGAGCGGGTTGCTGATCAGCCCATGGGCCCTCCCGTCGAGCCAGAGCTGGCTATTTTTCAAGCTGATCCGAGCTAGCGGATCGAAGCCAACGAAGCTGAACTCCGCAAAGCGTTGCGGGCCGGCTGCGCTCTCCAAGAGAAAGCTCCAGCGTGCGCGCTTACGAATGGCTGCATAGAGGGCTACAGGTTCGACATCGGGCTTGAACGCTTTAACCAGAGCGTAGGGCTGCCCAAAGGCACTCACCCTGTGTCAATCGTCTCATCCCTGATCACCTCTCACTTTTTCTTCAGAGATTCCAGCTCGTTGGGGCAGACATCCCCTGTGCCGTCCCCTTGTTGTTTCAGGTCCTCAGGGAGACCTTGCCCGTTTTGGGCGATCTCGTTCTCCTCGCCGGTCACGGTGCCATTGAAACGGTCTTCGCTGAAGCCACACTGAGTCAGCACTTCTGTAACACCCCAGAAGTTGTTTCGCTGGATTTGATTGCCCTTGAGTTCGACCGTGACAAAATCGAGCAGGATCACACCGTTCATCTTGTTCTCAACGATCTGATTTCCGATCAGTGTAGCCTCGGTCTCATCGCCGAGAAAGAACCCTTCGTTGGTGTTGCCGGAGATGATGTTCTCTTGCAGCGTGACTTTAGTTTTGCCAAAGGCGCTCAGGCCGTTGTTGAAGTTGTCCGCCAACCCTGAGCCGTTCTCGGAGATCTTTGACTGCGTGATCGTTATCTGAGCTGAGTCGAACAGCCCGATGCCGTTGTTGCCGTTGCCGATGAATTCCGAGTCCGTCACAGTCGCTTGACTGCGATCACGAAGCTCAAAGCCGCTATCTCCGTTCTTCAAGAAGCGCGCCTTGGTGACCGTGAGCTTCACCGAGCGGGTGACGCGCACCCCATCTTCTTGGAAGTTCTTGGGATTGGCCAAGATGGTCTCAGCTACCGTCAGCCCTTCCAACGTGACTTCGATATCCCCGGAGATGGCAATGCCAGGCTTGCCTGCCTGTGCCCCTTTGATCGTCACCTGATCACGATCCTCGCCGATCAGCTTTAAGCTCTTATTGACAGTCAGGTTCTCTTCGTATGTGCCCGCTTTGATCTCGATGGTATCGCCGGGCTGTGCAGCGTTGATCGCGTCTTGAATCTTGGAGAACTGACACCCACTGGGACAAACAGTTAACGTCCCCGCACCGACGCCGACTAGACCTGCCCCGACTACAGCCACCGCAAGAACTATCACACGGCTGAGCATAGTGCCTCCCTTTCAAGCTTGTAGATTGAACGACAACACGCTTCTAAACATTTCTCTAACATCACCCCCTTCAATCAACGAGATGGCTCTGGTAGCCAGCTGTGCAGAGTATGTGGACAGCACGCTCTGCAGCTTCTCTACTCTCAAAGCACAGATGAAACGTGCCGCCGACGTTCTCACGCACTTTCAACAGCTCAATGTCCTTGATGTTCATCCCCGCGCGAGCAATCGCAGTGGCGAAGTGCGCTAAGACCCCTGGCCGATCCGGAGCGCTCACTGCAACTCGATGCAGCGGCTTCAGGAAGCCTTTCGAACTTCGGGGGATGGCGTTTCGGAAAGCCGCGGCAGAGCGGAAGCGCGACGCCACCGCTTCTATTGCTCTAGCACGCACCTGTCCTCTCAGGGCGTCCAGCTGCCCAATCAATTCATCTAAAGATCGCTCGATGTTCCGCGCGTTTTCGCAAATAATATCGTGCCATATCTCATACGGTGAAGCGGCAATCCTCGTCATGTCGCGAAAGCCGCCAGCAGCCAACTCCGTATACAGAGCGTCCTCTTGGCTACGCCGTGCTACCACACCAGCGAGCGCCACGGCGAGCAGCTGTGGCAGGTGGCTCACATAAGCGACGATCCGGTCATGGCGTTCAGGCTCTAGACAAAGCACCCGAGCTCCTACCCCCTCTAAGAATTGTTTCAGGCGCTCGAGCTGCTCAGTGCTCACAGATAGGGGCGTCAGAACATAGAGGGCGTTCTCAAAGAGCAGGGGATCTGCTGCCTCGACGCCCTGGCGCTCCGACCCCGTCATCGGGTGCCCACCGATGAACCTGGAGGGGAAGAATCTTTCAGCGATCTGACAGATGCGGGCTTTCGTTGAACCGACGTCTGTCACGAGCGCGTCGGGGCGGATGAGCGGCCCCAGCGTGGGCAAGAGCTCAGCGATGGTGCGGACGGGGGTGGCTACAAAGATCACATCGGCGCGACCGACACCCTGGGAGAGATCTGTGGAGCCGGTGTCAATGGCTCCCCGGGCTTGGGCGCTCTTTACTATGCGCTCTGTTCTGTCAACCCCGATCACCTCAGTGTTCGGATAGCGCCGCTTGATCGCCAGGCCCAGCGAGCCTCCTATCAGCCCGACCCCAACTATGGCCACCGAAGCAAACGGAGCACTCATAGAGAGAACATCCTTCCGACCACCGGCGCGAGCACCGTTAACTTCTCGGTCAGCTGGGCGAACTGCTCCGGCAGCAGCGATTGCGCCCCGTCGCTGAGCGCGCCTTCTGGATTGTGATGGACTTCTACGATCAGGCCGTCGGCCCCAGCGGCGATCCCCGCCAACGCCAACGGGATGACCTTGT
>JBBISQ010000053.1:0-11362 GCA_037441155.1 Candidatus Fraserbacteria bacterium | reverse complement strand
TCTCTTTCTTGACCCGCAGCGTCAGCACGTATGTCGGGTACTCTGTAGCGCCGACTTTGATCTTCTCTTCGGTGACCTTCTCGTCAGCGGTGTAGCTTTCACTGTATTTAAAGCCGCTCCCTAAATCTTCAAACGAGAGGTTGCTTCCGGCGAAGCTCCCCTTGCGCTCTTGCGTGTTCACTAATTGTTTGACCGCGCCGAGGGCGGGCAGATAGAGCCAGAGGTCGGCGTTTTTGTTCTCGGGTTTGATGCTGAGAAAGAGCGTGCCGCGCACGTCGTCGGGCTTGACGAACGCTACGAGCAAGCGATCCGGCTCGCCCTGTTTTCTCTTGGAGAAGAAGCGAAACTCGTTCGTCGCGGTCTTCTTGTCTTTCCCGACAATATCGAACTTGACGTCGCTGATGAGATCACCTAGCTTGCCCCCAAGGCCGCCCTTCTCTTCGACTTTCTGTAAGATCTGCGGCCCGGTGAGCCCCTGCTGCGCTTGTGAAGCCCATGCCCCAAGAAGGAGCGCCACCCCGATGACGAGCACCACCAGCTTGATGCCAGATTTCATGGCAACCTCCTTTTATGGTGATAGTGATGTGTCGCGTCTGCGTTGTATGAGAAATCGTGGCTTCCAGAGTAACAGTATTGCCGGGATGACCGTGAACGCACTCAGGGCGCTCACGACCATCGTCAGGGCGACCAACATCCCAAATGTATTCAGCCCCTTAAACGTCGAGATCCAGAGCACCCCAAACCCCAAGGTGAGCGCCAGGGCGTTGTAGCTGATCCCCGCGCCCGTGTGGGTGAGCGTCTGCTCCAAGGCGCGCCGCGCATCCCCGTCACGAGCGAATTCTAGACGGTACCGCTCGACAAAGTGGATCGCATAATCTATCCCGATCCCAATGGCAATCGAGCCGATCATCATCGTGCTCATGTCGAGGGGCAGATTGAGATAGGCCATCAGGCCGAACTCCGTCAAGATAGTCAAGACCAGGGGCACGATGCACAGCATCCCGGCGACGGCTGACCCCATCAACAGGGCGACGATAGCAAAGCTGGCGCTCACGCTCGTCAGCAGGCTCCAGATCTGGCTCTCCCGGATCTGCTGCATCAGCCGCGCGTAGACTGGGGTCATCCCCACTTGCTCTGTCCTGATCTGCAGTGGCGAGCCATCGCTTGCCCATGAAGCCGTCGCCGTCGGGCCGAAGTGCTCATCGAGATACTTCTGAATCTGTGCGACGAGCTTGGCCATCTGCGTGCTGCTGATCCATTCCATCGAGATGATCACTTCTCCGGCAGAGAAGTCTGTCAGGGCCATCTGGCCTAAGCTCCCCCCTTGGAAGGTGAAGAGCAAGAGCAATTGCGAGACGAGCTTGCGGTCGTCAGGGATGACATAATAGTTTGGATCGTCGGCGTGAAACTTCTGATTGAGCTCGCGCACGAGATTTGTGATCGCCGTGGTGCGCCGCACGCCGGGCAGCGTCTCCAAGAATTCTTGGAGCGCGACGATCTTCTTCAGGACTTCAGGCTCTTTGAGGCCGTCGTGGATGCCAAGATCGATCTCGATCCCCGTCTGAAGGCTTCCTCCAAAGTGGCGCTCCAAGACGTCCAGAGCTTCCGTCACGGGGTGGCCCTTGCCCAAAAAGTCTTTCGCAGATGTCTCGATTCTCAGTCTGGGGATGCCCACGGCCCACCCCACGGAGATCACCCCCGCCCCAATCAGAATGACGAGCGCTGTGCGCTCAATGAAGTGCGCTAAACTCACTAGCCCCGCACGCCCTTGGAGCCAGCCCGCTAAGGGACTGCGGCGCTCGCGCCTGGGCAGGGGCAACAGAGCCAAGATCGCGGGAATGAGCGTCAGCGCCAATAGCGCCGCGTACAGCACACCGATCCCCGTGTAGACGCCAAAATCCCTCTGGGGCCATAGCGTCGAGCTGAGCAGCGCGAAGAACCCCGCGACCGTCGTCAGCGCTGCCATCGCCGTTGGGGAGAGCATCGCCGTGACTGTCTCGACGAGAACCTCTCGGCGGGAGCGCCCGTCTCTGTGGGATTCTTCGTAATATTTATTGAGAACGTGAATCCCGTAGGCTGTCCCCACGGCCATCAAGACAATGGGAGCGATGAACGAAAAAGGCGTAAACGGCGCGCCAAGCCAGCCCATCGTGCCCATCTCCCAAATCGCGCTCAGCACTACGGTGAGCAACGGGAGCACAACCCCACGAAGACTGTTAAAACTCAGATAGAGCACAAGCAAGATAACACAGATCATCACGGGGAAGAGCACGGTTAAGTCTTTGCGCATGCTCTCGGCGATGAACTGATTCAATCGAGGCATCCCCCCAACGTAGATGCGCTCCGGCCCTTGATAACGCTCGGCGATCTCTAGGACTCTGCTGACAACTCCGACGGTCTCTTCTTCGCTGGGTTTTAAGCGAATGAGAATTCCCGCGGCCTTGCCGTCCTCAGAGACGACAACCCCGCGCAAGAGCCGATCTCCCAGAACGCGCTCCTTGTACGCCTCGATCTCTTCTGGAGTCTCTGGGATCTCCGGCAGCGCCGTCGCGACGGTGATCGCCGTCTCGGTCCCATAAATAACTTGGGAATTGGTCGGCCCGCGCACTTCGTCCACTTCGGGAATCTGCTCAAAGAGCTCTTCCATCTCTTTGAGTTTTCTGAGGGTTTCGGGCTTGAAGATCGTGTCGTCAGTTTCGAGGGCGACCATAAAGAGCTTCTGATCGCCGTAGCGCTCCTCCGCGCGATGGAGCGCGACCGTGGCGGGGTCGTCTTGGGGCAGAAACGCCTCGAAATCTTGCTCGAAGCGAATCTTTGGAACAGCACTAGAAAAGAGCGCCGTCATTATCAGAATAGCGCCGATCACCCACCAGGGATGATCAACGATCTTGTGCGCCAAGAGCTTCTTGATCATTTCAGCCAACCGTGTCGCTCAAAGACGCTCGAAAATATCCCCAGAGCGCCGTCGTCCATGACCGTCAAGGCTGTGAAGAGCCCGGCGGAGCCTTGCGCAACGCGTTGGCGAATGAGCTCTATCGCTGCGAGCAACTCCGGGCGCGTCTGCGGCCCGATGGGCCGAGTAATCAGCCAGATCTGGGGCACCGAGCCGTCTTCTATTCCCCGCGGGACGATCACGATCAGCTCGTATTGTTTGTCTGTCGCGTTCACGCCCAGAGGGTCATCGTAACTCGATTCGACCTGCACGACCTTGGCCTCGAAATTGAACAGCCCGGACTCCTGTAAAGCTCGCGCGTAGATCTGCACCATGAGAGAGGCCTGAAGGGTCTGGGTCTCGTCGACTAGGAGCAAGTCTACTTTATTCTGCGCTTGGGCACTGCTGACGAGTGTTCCCAGGGCTGCTACGCTTATCAATACGATGCGCTTGAGCATACGCTTCACCTCGCCGGGGTGACCCCCCACAGCACAAAGTCGACCCATTGATCAGCTAGCCAATCCAGATCGGGACGCTCAGATTGCAAGATGTAGCTACAGACAGTCGCGTGGAAGATGCCCTCCATGAAGAGCGCCCAGGCGCGCGGGTCGAGCGTCTGGCGCAGCTGCCCGTCGCGCTGGAGCGTGCGCACCCGCTCCGTGAGAAACTCTTTCACGATCTCGCTCAGACGATTCCAACGATCTTCAAATTGGGGATCGATTGACGTCGCTTCGCGATAGATCACTTTTGCTAGGTCGCGATGCTGGGCAAAGAAGCGCAACCACGTGAGCACGTGCTCACGAAAGCGCGCGCGGTCCAGATGCGCTGGCCACTCCTCAGCCATCAGGCGATTCACTAAGTCTGACACCAGCTCGAAATAGTGATCAATGATTGCCAGAAAGATCTCTTTCTTTCCGGGAAAGTAGAGATAGAACGTGCCGCGGGCGACCTCGGCCTCGGTGATAATATCGTCAATCGAGGTCTCTACATACCCCTTGCGAGCGAAGACGCGGATCGCCGCGTCGAGCAGCTGTTGCCGTCTGGTCTCCTTGTCGAGAACTGTTCGGGCCATAACTAGACTGACATGTCAGTCTAGTGAGAGTATAACACAGCTTGGGGGTGTTGTCAAGCGAGCAGGTTGAGAATCTTGGGGAGTTTCTCTCGAGCGGCGGCTTCTCCCAAGGCGATCCGCTCCTCCGCCCGATGATAGCTCAGATTGCCCACAAGGGAGTCATCGGGCATCTCCGGGGTGATGAGCACATCGGGAGGGCTGAGCATGAGCGTCAGCTCTGCCAGCCGCCACACGAAGATAGAAACAGCGAGATCGAGCGCTTCAAACAGCCCCGGTGCGCTCTTGGGCGGGTGCGCCACGCGATAGCGTTTCGAGCCCAAATTCACGTCCACGGCGATGATAACTTCAGCGCCAAGCTGACGCGCGACATCTACGGGGAGAGGGCTAACCAGACCTCCATCAGCTAGGTGCTTCCCTGCGCGCTCGACCGGCACAAACAGCCCGGGAATGGAGAAGCTCGCGCGGATCGCTTCGATGAGAGAGCCTTCTCTCAGCAAGACACGCTCGCCGCTGTCAAGATCTGTTGCGACGGCAACGAACGGGATCGGCAGCTCTTCGATGCGCCGGTCGCCGCCGAGAATCTCTCTGAGAAAGCGTTCGACGGCGGAGCCGCTCGACCAGCCGTGGATGGGCAGGGTCGGCTGAAGGCTCTTGGCGATGCGCCAAAAGTCTATCTTGAGCCATTCTCGCTCCAATTTCGCGATGCCGACCCCGGCAGCGTAGGCCCCGCCGATCATAGCACCGATGGAGCTGCCTACGATGAGCGAGATCGGGATCTTCTGCTCCGCCAGCACCTTGAGCACGCCGACGTGGGCCGCACCGCGCGGGCCGCCGCTGCTGAGCACCAGGGCGATCTTCTTCATGAGAAGCTCGATGGTATTATAGAAATCTCACGGAGACCTTGTCAATTTGACTTCTCGCGCGCTCTGCGATACTGTGAAAGATCACTATACACTCAAGGTGAGAGTCTATGGAACTGCTCAAGCAGCTCTGTGAGGCCCACGGCGTGCCGGGGCGCGAAGAGGCCGTGCGCGCTCTCGTCGTCTCAGAGCTCGAAAGGCTTTGCGATGAGATCCGCACCGATTCCCTGGGGAATGTCATCGCATTGAAGAAGGGCACAGGGCGAGGCCCCAAAGTGATGCTCGCTGCCCACATGGACGAGATCGGCTTTCTCGTCTCGCATATTGACGAGAAGAGCGGGTTTTTGCGCATCGATCCCGTCGGGGGGTTCGACCCGCGAGTCTTGCTAGCCCAGCGTGTGCTCGTGCACACCGAGAGCGGCGACTTGGTGGGGATCATCGGCTCGAAGCCCCCCCATATTCTCCCCGAAGAGGAGCGCAAAAAACCCCTCGAACTCAAAGAGCTCTTCATTGACGTGGGGCTGCCCGCAGACGAGGTGAAGAAGCGGGTCAATATTGGGGATTTCGTCACGCTCCAGCAAGATTTTACGGAGGTGGGCAATCTCGTCTCGTGCAAGGCCCTTGATGACCGCGTGGGCGTCTACGTCATGATCGAAGCCGTGAGGAAGGTTAAAAAGCACGTCTGCGATATTTATGCTGTGGCGACGACGCAAGAAGAGGTCGGGGTGCGCGGGGCGCGCGTCTCAAGCTTCAACGTTGCCCCGGATATTGGCGTCGCGCTCGATGTCACGGTCGCCAGCGATGTCCCCGGTGTCGGCGAGCACGAACAGGTCACGAAGCTCGGCGCCGGTGTTGCTATAAAGATTAAGGACTCGCTCTCGATCTCTCACCCCAAGCTGGTGCGCACGATGCGCGAGATCGCCGAGAAGAGAAAGATCAAATATCAGATGGAGATTCTGCCCCGTGGGGGCACTGACGCCGGGGCAATTCAGATGACGCGTGAGGGCGTTGCGGCGATCACGATCTCCATCCCAACGCGCTATCTGCATTCGGTCGTCGAAGCTGCCCATAAAGACGACATCGAAGCGGCCATTGACTTAGTGGCGGCGTTTTTGGAGACTGCCCACGACGTTGACTGTAGCTTATAAAAAGAGAGGCGAGGAGCTATGATGCGCACGATTGTTGTTGGGAGTCTGTTGGTGTTGGTGTTTGTTGGGATCAGCGCTTGGGCACAAGAGAGCAATCTCTCGGCAGGGCGATCTGTCGGGGTCGGTGTGCGCTTTCTGCCCAGTGCGCTCATGCCCGTCGGGCCGAGCGAGGTCGACCCCGCGCTGGGCGCAGCCCTGACAGGAGACTATTGGATCAGCGATCTGCTCGCGATAGAAGTCGGCGGCTGGATGTCAGGGTTTAGTGACTCCTGGAACCCACGGAGCTTCATCAGTCTCTCTGGGGGACTATTGTTGAAGCTCTCCGATAACGCTTCCGACGATCTCTATTTGGCTGCACGAGCGATCAGCGTCCAGAGCGTCTATAGAAATTACTGTTGTATCTATCGCGAGGGTGAGCCGCCTGTGGAAGATCAGCAAGATAAGATTATGCCGCCCTATCCCTGGCCTAGCTCCGAGAGCCGGACATCTACGCTGGCGTTTGCAGTCACGGCAGGGATCGAGCGCAGTTGGTCTGCACAGCTGACGACGAACTTCGAATTCGGTTTTATCTATGCCCAAGTGATGACGACGAATCTCCCGCCGCCGGGAGAACCATCTCCGGAAGAACCTGTCCCTCTGCCCAAGCCGGAGACCGTCGCTGCGACGAGCTTCGGCATCACCGTGCAGGTGAGCGTGAATTTCTATCTGCCGCTCCAGTGACTTGACAGTCTTTTGATCGTCTGCTAGTGTAACAACCATACGGGAGGGAGCTTCTGTGAAGATCGTCCTGGATACCCTTGGTGGGGATAGGCCCCCGGAAGAGCTGATCGCTGGGGGCATCGCGGCGATCCACGAGTACGATATCGAAGTAGTCTTTGCCGGGGATGGGCAGCGCATCGAGCGCGCTCTGACCAAGCATAAGAACTTACGGTATTCGATCCTGCACGCCCCGGAAGAGATCACTATGAACGAGGCCCCGATAGAGGCCGTGCGCAAGAAGAAGAACAGCTCTCTCGTTCAAGGGATTCGCGCCGTGCGCCAGGGGGAGGCCGACGCCTTCGTCAGCCCGGCCAACACCGGCGCAGTCATGGCCGCGGCGCTCTTCAATATCGGCAGACTTCCAGAGATAGACCGTCCTGGGATTGGCGTGCTCATCCCGACCTTGGAAGGACGGCGCACTCTTATCATTGACGCTGGGGCCAACGCCGAGTGCGACCCGGAGCACCTCTTGGAGTTTGGGGTCATGGGCACGATCTACATGCGCGAACTGATGGGGGTACACAACCCCCGCGTGGGGCTGCTCAACATTGGGGAAGAGCCGCAGAAGGGCGACACCCAAGCGCAGAGAGCGTTTGCGTATCTGCAGCAAGAGCTGCCGAACTTCGCCGGCAACGTCGAGCCCAATAGGCTTGTTGAAGGGGGCTTCGACGTGGTCGTCACCGACGGGTTTACTGGGAATGTCTGCATTAAAGCGTATGAGGGCGCAGCGACCGTCACGGTGCGCTACCTCAAGCGCGAGATCGAGAGAAGCTTCTTGGCCAAGCTCGGGCTGCCCTTCCTATGGCCGTCTTTGAGAAGGCTGAAGCGTGAGATCAGTGCGGTGCAGTACGGGGGAGCCCCTCTGCTAGGGGTGCGCGGCGTTGTCATTATTGCCCACGGCAACTCCAACGCTGAGGCGATCAAGAACGCCCTCAGAGTAGCAAAAGAAGCTGTCGAGCACAAGGTTGTGGAGAAGATCGCGCGTGGGGTGCATGAGAGCTTGGTGCATCTGGGCTTGGTGCCCAGCTCCGGAGGGGAGTTATGAGGGGGCGACCGGGGATCGCAGGGATCGGCTGCGCTGTGCCGGAGCAGCGACTGACGAACTTTGATTTAGAGAAACTCGTGGAGACGTCCGACGAATGGATCGTGACGCGCACGGGGATTCGCGAGCGCCGCATCTTACGAGCGGACGAAGACCCTGCACAGCTGGGGATCGCGGCGGCTCGCCAGGCGATTGAGAGCGCTGAACTGGCTCCGTCGGATATAGATTTTCTCATCACTGCGACCAACGTCCCGGCGATGCTCGTCCCTGGTTCGTCCCCGTTCATCTGTGAGGGGCTGAAGATCAAGCGAGAGATTCCGTTCTTCGATCTGATCGCGGGGTGCACGGGGTTCGTCTACGCTCTCAAAGTCGCCGCCGATCTCGTCACTGCGAGAAGCTATGAAAATATTTTAGTGGTAGGGATGGAGGCGCTCTCGCGGTTCACAGATTGGCAAGACCGCTCGACGTGCGTGCTCTTCGGTGACGGAGCCGGAGCAGCAGTAGTCCGCCGGATGCCACAGGGGCGCGGTATTCTAGCGAGCTGTCTTGCCGCCGATAGCTCCAAATGGAATCTGCTCTACATCGAAGCTGGGGGGATCAAGACCCCAGCGAGCGCAGAGACAGTACAGAAGCGTCAGCACTTTTTGCGCATGGAGGGCGGCGGGGTCTTCAAGAGCGCCGTCCAGATGATGGAGGAGACGACAGCCAAAGCCCTTGCTGACGCCGGACTGACCAAGGACGATGTGGACTGGGTCGTGCCTCACCAAGCCAATTTGAGAATTATTACGTCGTTTGCCAAGCGCTTTGGGATTTCTATGGAGAAAGTGATCGTTAACATTGATCGCTACGCGAACACCTCGACGGCTTCGATTCCCATCGCGCTGACGGAAGCCGTGACTGATGGGCGGATCAAGCCGGGAAACATTGTCGTGCTCAACGCCTTTGGGGCAGGGGTGACCTACGGAGCGATCGTCTTGCGATGGTGAGGAGTATGCTGAAACTGACGGTGCATGTAGAAAAAGATCGTCCAGGGTGGTTCGCTAAGCTAGCGGAACTTGGGCTTTATGCGCATGGGCGGACGAAGCAGGAGGCCCTCGAGAAGCTCGCTGATTGTGTGCTGGATTATTGGTTTCACTTAACAGAAGATGCAGCGTTGCGGCGCACGGAACCCTGCCGCCAGCATTATCGGTTTTATCAAAAACATCTGTGGCCTGCTGTCTTAGAGACCCTTCAACAGTACCCAAGCTCATCATTACAGAGGCCTTCTCTTCTCCCTCTGATTGCTTATCGGAGCGCGTTCCTATGGCTAAGAGGCGCTGGAAGCCCAAAGAAATTCGTGCCGTCCTCCTCAAGTTAGGCTTTATCGAGAAAAAAGGTCGAGGCAAAGGAGATCATTGCATGTATTTCAAGACAATCGAAACTGTAAGGGGAAAGTCCAGAACTCTGATCACAATGTTAGATATAGGGAGCGATATTGTCTCGGCGAAGTCGCTCAAAAGCATTTTGCAATCTACGCTGCTTGATATGAAAACCCTCGAGCGTGCCTATAGCAGTCAGTATCGTCGTGACGACTACGAAGCTCACTTGCTCAAGGTTCTGCAATGAGAACGGCATTTGTCTTCCCCGGGCAAGGCTCACAATACGTGGGCATGGGCCGGGAGCTTTATGAACAATATCGCGCTCGCGTTGAGCCGTTCTATCGGCGTGCCCGTGACGTATTGGGCTTCGATCTGCAAGAGCTGATCTTCTCCGGCCCGGAAGAGAAGTTGCGCTTGACCGAATTTGCCCAACCGGCGATTCTCTTAGACAGCGTGATAAGATTCGAGCTCGTGGGGCAGAGGCCCGACTACGCTGCCGGGCACAGCTTAGGGGAATATTCAGCGCTGGTGTGCGCTGGGGTTTTTAGCTTAGAAGACGGGCTCCGGCTGGTGCATCGGCGCGGGAAGTTCATGCAAGAAGCAGTCCCTGTGGGGCAAGGGGGGATGGTTGCCATCCTAAAGTTAGACTACGAAAAAATTCGCGAGATCTGCGAGCAAACAAGCGCCGAGATCGCCAACTATAACTCTCCTGAACAGATCGTGATTTCCGGGCGAAGAGAGGCTGTGCTCAAGGCCAAAGAGCTCGCAGAAGCCCTTGGGGGCAGGGGGATCGAGCTTGCGGTCTCGGCGCCGTTTCACAGTTCTCTGATGAAGCCCGCAGAAGAGCGCCTCAAGCCAGAGATCGAAAGGGTAAAATTCTCAGCGCCCCACTTCCCCATCATCTCGACGGTGAGCGGCGAGCCGGAGACAGACCCTGATAGAATCCAAGAGCTTCTTCTGAAGCAGATCACGGCGCAAGTGCGCTGGACGGAGTATATACTAAAGCTAAAGTCTCTAGGCGTGACGAGATTGATCGAAGTTGGGCCGGGGGATGTGCTCACGAAACTCAATAAGAGAATAGATCGGGGGATCGAAGCGCTGAGCTTCGCGCAGCTATGAGCGAGCTTCAGGATTTTGCTGGCAAAGTCGGGATCGTCACCGGCGGGACGCGCGGCATCGGCAGAGCGATCACAACAATGCTCGTCGCCCGCGGCGCGAAAGTCTTTGTCTTCGCCCGCGATGCCCAAGCCGGTCAAGCATTGGAGCACGAGCTCGGCGCTCGCTGCGTCTTCACGCCAGCCGACATCGCCGACGGCTCGCAGATTGATGAGCTCATTGAAAAAATCTTCAAAGCCGAAGGGCGCATAGATTTTTTGGTCAACAACGCCGGCATGACCAAAGATAATCTCTTGCTCAGGATGAAGGACGAGGAGTGGGACGCGGTCTTGACGACGAACCTCAAGGGCGCGTATCATTGCACCAAGTCTGTAGTCCGTTGGATGCTCAAGCAGCGATCAGGAGCTATTGTGAACATCACGTCAGTTGTGGGGCAGATCGGAAACGCCGGACAAGCAAACTATGCGGCGGCCAAAGCGGGCCTGATCGGATTTACGAAGAGTGTGGCCCGCGAGCTGGCCTCGCGGGGGATCAGAGTGAATGCCGTCGCGCCGGGATTTATCGAGACGGCGATGACCCAGCAGCTCCCAGAAGAGTTGCGCAAGAGATATAGAGAGTCGATCCCGCTGGGGCGGTTTGGCCGCCCAGAGGAAGTGGCCGAAGTGGTGTGCTTCTTGCTTTCGGAGCGCGCATCGTATATAACAGGGCACGTGGTCAACGCCGACGGCGGCCTGGCGATGGTGTAGGGCGACTTGACAAACGAAGATTTTTCCGTCAGAGTAATGGTCAAGCTCATAGAAGGAGGAGGAATGGTATGGCAGACATTGCTGAGCAGGTACGACAGATCATTGCGGAGCAACTGATGGTGGATCTCGAGGAGGTGACCGACGACGCCTCGTTCGTTGAGGATCTAGGGGCGGACTCGTTGGACACCGTGGAGATGATCATGGAGATCGAGGACGAGTTCGGCATCGAGATCCCCGATGAGGACGCGGAGAAGATGCAGACCGTGGGGCAAGCTATCGAGTACATCAAGAAGAAGGTCGAGGCGCAGCAGGCCAAGGCCGCGTAAGCT
>JBBISQ010000052.1:0-11410 GCA_037441155.1 Candidatus Fraserbacteria bacterium | reverse complement strand
GTCCTTCAGACCCTCAAGCTCTTCTAAAGACTCTTTTCCATCGGATTTCCATCTTCTGGGAATGTTTTTTTCATTCCCCAAGTATCGCTTTGGCATGAGAGTTCTTTTAGAATCTGGGTGTCACCAACTTCAAAGGAGATGACAAAGATGAAGAACATCAAGAAAATCGGACTGGTACTCGGGATCGTCGCGCTCGTGGGGGTGCTCAGCCTCAGTCAAGGGCAGGCTCAAGTGAGCGGCAAGGCGACATGGAACATGGGCAATTATATTGAGCTGAACGTCATCGGGGGAAATAGCTTGGACTGCGATTTCGGGCAGATTGACGACCCCACCCCCAATTACTTGTGCAACCCCAAGGCCCAACTCCAAGTCAAGAGCAATGGCGAGTGGGTGCTTACGACCGTCAAGTCGGCCTTTGTGGGGTCGCCTGATCCGCGCCCGGTCATCCGCGCTTCCGACTCCCCCACTTGCCAGAACGGCGCTACCAAAGACCTGCCCAGCGGCAAGGTGCTCGTGGACTTTGGCACGAACTCCGGGCAAGTCGAGGGCAAGGGCAATCAGGTCTTCCAGATTTGCTATGCTCTTAAGGGTGGAGATATCGGTCAGGCCGGGACCCTGGGGGCCCTCAGCGCCAATACGGCCTACAGCGTGACCTTCACCTACACCGCGACGAAGAAGTAACAGACGTCATCGAGATTAGACGTGCAAGCGGGCGGGAGCACTCCCGCCCGCTTCTTCTTCTTTTTTAATCTTGTTTGGGGATCAGCTTAAGACGCCTGAGATCTTCGACAGTCCAACGAGCCTGGGTGAGTATATCCTGTAAGGTCTTAGGGGGAAATGTCTGCCCGGGGTGATGAAAGGGCACTTCTACCCTACGTCCATCAGGATGACGGAAGATCAAATGGCCTCCTGGTTTGCTGGTCTTATAGAATCCATCCCTCAGAAGAGCGTTGACCAGCTTGCGCGCCGTAATATTCTTTGCTGAAGGGGGAAGCGTTGTCATCCAGGAGTGGTTACAGCGACCAAGGTATCAGGAGATACTTTTACGAATTCCTGAGGTTCGTGAGGGATAGGTTCTCCGTGAGCGCGGCGCTCTTCAATGTCTATTTCAATCGCTTCGCGGATGTTCCGCAAGACTTCTTCTACTGTATACCCCCATGTATGACAACCGGGCAAAGCCGGCACATAAGCCCGGTAGGCCATACGCCCGTCTTCAAAAGGGTCCTCTTCAATGACTACCTTGAAGATATAGGTCTTCATGATCGTTCCCTCGCAATAGTATAGCATAAAGCTTCTTCCACATCTTGTCACTGTCCAGCTCAGGGAGATGCAAGTAAGGGAAGCTCAGCACTCTCCGTGCGGACGCTGGCGCTTGATAGAAAAGTGCTTTTTGCAGTATATTTGAAGGGGTTTTCACCATGACGCGGGTATATCAGCTCTGGAGACGCCGGCGCAGCCTCATCATCGGCAGCCTGGGGCTCGTCTTCGCTCTGGTCTATCTGCTCTTTGACTATCTCAAAAACCCTCAAGACTTCAGCGCCGAGCTGGCTCGCGAGTTCTCTCAAGACCCCTGGCTCTATGTCGGGCTGCTCTTGCTCATCCCGCTTTTTGCTGTCATTGGCGTTCTCTTGGAGAAAACGGAGCGCGAGCGCCAGCGCTTCGAGACGCTCGTCGAGGCTGCTCAAGATGGCATCTACGTGCGCGATCTCGACGGGCGCATCAAGTTTGCCAACTCGAAATTCTTGGAAATCCACGGCGTCCGACGCGAAGATATTATCGGAAAACGATCGACGGAGCTGTTGGCGCTGCCGCGCCCGGAGCGCAAGAAGATCTCGTGGGCAATCCGTCAAGCTGTCTTGCGCGGCGAGCCTCCGCCCCCATTGGAAGCCCCCTTCCGCCGACCCGACGGCTCCCCCGGCTGGCTCCATGTCAATCTGGCCTTTCTCAAAGAGGGCTCCCAAGTCCAAGAGATTTTAGGGATCAGTCGGGACATCACCGAGCGCAAGCGCACCGAACTGCTCATCGCCAGCCAGAATAAAGTCTTGGAGATGATAACCAGGGGCGCTCCGCTCCCCGCAGTGCTGGAGACGCTCTGCCGCTCGATAGAAGAGCTCGTCCCCGGCGTGCTCTGCTCGATCTTGCTCCTCGAAGGCGATAAGCTGCGCCACGGCGCCGCCCCCAGCCTCCCACAAGACTATAATCGTCACGTAGACGGGCTGACGATCGGGCCGACAGTCGGCTCGTGCGGGACGGCAGCGTATTTGAAGAAACCAATCATCGTCAGCGATACGTTCTCTGATCCCCTCTGGGCGGACTTTCGCGATATTGCCCAACAGTACGGACTGCGGGCGTGCTGGTCTACTCCGATCTTTTCGCAGCGGGGCGAGGTCCTGGGGACATTTGCTATGTACTATCGCGAAGCCCGTTCCCCCAGTGCGTATGAAGTGCAGCTCATTGAGAAGACAACGCATCTGGCAGCGCTCGCCCTTGAACGTCAACGCACGGACGAAGCCCTGCGTCGCCGTGAGCACATCTTGAGTGCTGTCGCCCGTGCTGCTCAGCAGTTGCTCAGCGCATTGTCATGGGAAAAGTGCGCTGCCGATGTGCTGGAGAGCTTGGGGCAAGCAACTCAAGTGAGCCGCGTCTATATCTTTAAGAACCATCGCAGCGAGACGGGTGCGCTCTTGACCAGCCAGCGCTTCGAGTGGGTCAATGAAGGAATCAGCCCGCAGATAGACAATCCCGCCTTGCAAAACTTCGATTACGCGCGAGGAGGCTTCCAGCGCTGGGTGGAGTTGATGAGCCGAGGTGAGCCTGTCGTCGGACTTGTGCGCGAGTTCCCTACAAGCGAGCAAGAAGTGCTTGCAGCCCAACAGATCAAGTCTATTCTCTGCACCCCGATCTTTGCAAAAAACACGTGGTGGGGCTTCATAGGGTTTGATGAGTGCCTCAGCGAGCGCCTGTGGTCTCATGCTGAAATAGATGCCCTCAAGACCGCAGCGCATATTATGGGATTGGCTATTGAGCATGAATCTTCACAAGAGCTGCTGCGCGCGAGCGAGTCCCGGTATCGCACGCTCTTTGAGAGCGTGCCCATCGGGTTATATCGCTCCACCCCAGAGGGGCGCATTCTCGACGCGAACGACGCGCTCGTACAGATGCTCGGCTACCCCGATAAAGAGACGCTGTTAGCAACCCCGGCCCACGCGCTCTTCTTCGACATCGCAGAGCGCCAGCGCTGGCAGGCCCAGATGGACGCCAAGGGCGTCGTGCACCACTTTGTCACACAGCTGAAACGCTACGACGGCACGCCCATCTGGGTCGTAGACCGCGCCCGCGCTATCCGCGACCCCCAAGGCACAGTGCTCTATTACGATGGGAGCTTGATCGATATTACCGAGCAACGGCGCTCAGAAGAGGCGCTGCGCGCCAGCGAAGCCCGCTATCGGGCGCTTGTCGAGAGCAGCCCCGAGGGGGTAGCCATCCATCAAGACGGGCGATTCGTCTTTGTCAACCCCGCCGGGGCGCGGCTCTTGGGCGCACAGCAGCCCGAAGAGCTCCTAGGCAAATCTGTGCTGAATTTCGCCCACCCTGACTATCACGATATCATACGGGAGCGCATCCGGCGCGGCCTCCAAGAGTGGCAGCCCGCTCCCCCGTTGGAGGAGAAGTTCATCCGCCTGGACGGAACAGTGATTGACGTCGAGGTCACGGCTGTGCCCATCATGTACGAGGGCCGGCCCGCTATGCAAGTCGTCTTCCGCGATATCAGCGAGCGCAAGCGCATGGAAGGGGAACTGAAAGCCTCAGAAGAGCGCTATCGCGATCTCTTCGAGAACGCCAACGACGGAATCTATATTCTCGACAGAAGGGGCTGCATTCTCTCGCTCAACCGCAAGGCTGAAGAGCTCACAGGGTACGCGCTCGAAGAGGTTCGCGGGCAGTCGTATACCCTGCTCATCCCTCCAGGTCCGGAGCGCAAAAAGGCCCGACGCGCGTTTCTCAAAAATATGCGCGGCCAGTCAGATAAGACCGAGCTGACGATCACGCGCAAGGACGGCCGGGAAGTCATCCTCGAGCTGAGCACTCGCCCGATCTGGCAGCACGGGCAGATCGTGGGGATTCAGGGGATCGGACGCGACATCACCGAGCGCAAAGAGCTGGAGAAATTAAAGTCAGACTTCATCAGCACTGTCTCGCACGAGCTGCGCACCCCCTTGACGTCTATCAAGGGCTATGTCGACTTGGTCTTAGCTGGAGACGTCGGCCCGCTCACCCCAGAACAGAGAGAGTTTCTCACGATCGTCTCGCAGAACACCACCCGACTAACGGAGCTCATCAACGATCTGTTGGAGATCGAGCGCCTGGAGTCGGGGAGAATCGAGTTCGAGTTCGCCGAGCTGGACTTAGAAGAAGTCCTGCAGAACGTCGCGCGATCGCTCCAAGTCACCGCGGAGCAGAAGGGCTTGGAATTCGTCACGGAGATCGCTTCGGGGCTTAAAGTCCGAGGGGATCGCGACAGGCTCGCCCAGGTCTTTCTCAATCTCCTCAGTAATGCGATCAAATACACGCCCGCGGGCACGGTCGAACTCAAAGCCCATCGAGAGGACGACACGGTCGTCGTCTCGGTTCGTGACACGGGGATCGGGCTCTCGGAAAGCGATATGAAAAAACTCTTCCAGAAATTCTTCAGATCGGACAACCCCTACGTGCGCAAGGTCGGGGGCACAGGCTTGGGGCTTTCTATCGCCAAAGCGATCGTCGAGCGCCATAACGGCACAATGAGTGTCACGAGCCAGCTTGGGCAAGGGAGCACGTTCACGGTGCGTCTGCCCGCGCTCGCTCGCCCTGAGCGCCCTGTGGTGCTCGTCATCGAGGACGAAGTCGCCATCGCTCGGCTGATCGCGACCTACATCGAGAAGATGGGCTATCGCGCGGTGATGGCCTACTCGGCCCGCGAGGGCTTCGACGCTGCCGTGCGCCTTAAGCCGGACTTGATCACGCTCGATGTGCTCATGCCCGATTTAGACGGCTTCGCGCTCATTCAGCAGCTCAAGAAGCACCCCGTTACGGCGAACATCCCCGTGATCTTTCTCTCAATTGTCCAAGACAAGCAGCAGGGGCTGCGCCTGGGCGCGTCAGCGTTCCTCACCAAGCCTATTGATGAGCGCAAGTTTTATGAGACGGTGCGCGCGCTGCTCGAACCCCAGGGCCAGCCCGTCTTAGTAGTAGACGACGACCACGACTATGCCCAGCTCTTGCAAAAACTTTTGCAGCGCGAGGGGTTTTCTGCCGAGATCGCCAGCGACGGCGATGAGGCGCTGAAGAAAATCAAAAATAAGCGCTATCAATTGGTAATTCTAGATAAGAATCTCCCGAAGCGCTCAGGGCTTGATGTCTTACAAGAGATGCGCAACAGTCCATCGTTGAGCCGTGTGCCGGTGGTCATCATCAGCGGCTCAGCGCACTTAGAAGAGACGGCGCAGGCAGCGCAGATCTTGGGGGCGAAGAAGTTCTTGAGCAAGAAGCTCGCCCCACGGACTATTGTCGAAGAGATCGTGCAATTTCTAGAGGAGCTATGAAGCGCATTTTATTGGCCGAGGACGACTCGCAGATTGCGCGGCTGGTGAAGTTCAAACTCGAGCGCGAAGGTTTTTCTGTCGAATGGGTCGAGGACGGCGAGCAAGCGTTGAGCCGAGCCCGCCAAGCTCATTTTGATCTGATCTTGCTTGACGTGATGATGCCTGGTCGAGATGGCTTCGCCGTGCTCACCGAACTGCGCGCTGATCCAAACTATCGAGATCTGCCCATCGTGATGCTGACGGCACGGGCAGCGGAACGCGACCTGCAGGCCGGCGCCAGCGCGACCGATTACATTGTAAAACCCTTCGACCCAGCACACTTAGTTGAGCGCGTGCGGGCGATCGTGGAAAGCCATTGACAAGCCACAAAGAGCACTTATAGTATATTTCTGCGCGGGGCCTTTTGGCCGTGCTGACAGAGCGCATCTGGCACTAAAAGAACGTTTGCGACAGCTCGTGGTACGTCACGGTCAAGGCCAAGCTAGAGCGATCTCGGCTCTTCTTGTGATACGATATATACGAGCTTATCTCAAGAAACAACGTGCATCAGGAGGATGAAAGTCATCAAGCCGCCGTCAGTAGTGACCTGGATCGTTCTCAGCTGCGCTCTCATCGTCATCTCCTTCGCTTCGATCTGGATTCGTTGGGCTGAGGCTCCGGCGATCTCTATCGCCGTCTATCGTGTGGGGGTGGCAGCTTTGATCCTCACCCCTATCGCGCTCAGCACGCGTCGCTCTCGGCTTCGCGAGCTCACCCACAACGAGCTGCGTTATGCCCTGCTTGGGGGAATCTGTTTAGCATTGCACTTTATCTTCTGGATCAGCTCGCTGGAGTTCACGTCCGTAGCCAGCTCTGTCGTGCTCGTGACGACCAATCCCATCTTTGTCGCCCTGGGCTCGCATTTCTTGCTGAGAGAGCCAATCACGCTCAGCTTAGCCGTGGGGATTGGGGTCTCGCTGCTGGGAGGAGTATTGATCGGCTACGGGGATTTTCTCGCCGGGCCCAATGTGCTTCTCGGTGACGGGCTGGCGCTGCTTGGAGCTGTAATGGCGTCAGCGTATCTGCTCGTGGGCCGACGCTTGCGAGCGCACACTGATCTTGTGACGTATATCTTCTTGGTCTACGGCGCGGCAGCGATCGTTTTACTCGCCACAGCGGTGCTGCTCCAGCAGCCCTTGGTGGGCTTCCCCCACCAGACGTATCTGTGGTTAGCTTTGTTAGCTCTCGGCCCGCAGCTGATCGGGCATACGAGCTTCAACTGGGCGCTCAAGCACCTCCCCGCCAGCACCGTCGCGGTAATCATCTTAGGGGAGCCGGTGGGCTCGACGGTGCTCGCCTATTTTCTGCTGGGCGAGCCGATCACGCTGGTAAAAGCCCTGGGCGGCGTCTTCATCTTAGTCGGAATTTACTTGAGCAGTCGCCGTCAGTGACTGCGCAAGAACTTGAGAATCTCTTCGGTAGTGGGATCATTGGACGCGCCGATATTCGCGATGATCGTCACGTGATCCCGGTTGGGGATTTCGAGAAGTGTCGCTTCGTTCTCGTATTCTCTCAAGCCGGAGAGCAGCTGTCGCGCTTGGGCGTCGAAGCCAGGGAAGTCAAACTGGGCATAGAGAATAAGAAATGGCGGTCTGTTGGGCCCCACATGAGTGATGGGCGAGGCGTCGCGCCGTTGCTGGGGATCTGCACCGAAGACGATCTGGTAGACGTTAAACGGCCCCGGAGGGTCAATCGTCACGTCGTAGACGCCGCTGATGGGGATCGCGCCCTTGATCGCCGCGAGCGTCAGCCCATGAGCCCCAAGATACTTCTCGTCCAGAGCGAGCAGCGCCGTCAGGTGCCCACCCGCGGAGTGCCCCATCACGAAGATCTTCTCAGCGCTGCCCCCGTACTGAGAGATGTTTCTATAGACCCAGGCGAACGCCCGCGCGACATCTTCAATATGGGCAGGATGCTGCACCTGCGGGCTCAGCCGATAGTTCACTATAGCCGTCACAAAGCCCTGTTGGGCAAAGGTGCGCCCAACAAACGCATAGAGATTCTTGTCGCCCGAACTCCAGCCGCCGCCATGCACGAAGATCAACACAGAAGCGTCTTGAAGCCCCTCAGGCACGAAGAGATCAAGCCGGTGCTTGATGGGATGGGCATCAGGGCCATCATAGTATGCTAAATCCGTGTAGACCTGGAACGAATACGGCAACGACGGTTGGGATACTCCTACGCTGACTCCGGCAACTCCTATTACTATGAGTGCGTAGAGCGTTGTGCGCATGGTTTTCCCTCCATTCACTGTTTAGCAGCTTGAGCCTCGGCAAATTGCAGGGTGTAGAGCGCGTAGTAGAGCCCTTTGCGGGCTAAGAGCTCTTCGTGCGTGCCCTGCTCGACCACGACGCCCTTGTGCAGCACAATGATCTTATCCGACTCGCGAATCGTCGAGAGCCGGTGCGCGATAGTTATTGAGGTGCGCCCGCGCAGGATCTTTTTCAGCGACTCTTGGATGAGACTTTCAGTGTGCGAGTCAATATTGGCCGTTGCTTCGTCCAAGATCAGTATTTTGGGATCGAACGCCACAGCCCGGGCGAACGCGAGCAATTGGCGCTGCCCAACAGAGAGCGTCGCGCCGCGCTCTTTGACTTCAGCATTGTAACCGTTGGGCAACTGCTCGATGAACGAGCTTGCCTGGACGAACCGCGCCGCTTCGAGAGCGCGCTCCCTAGGGATCTGGTCGCTCTGCAGCGTGATGTTGCCCAGCACGTCTCCGGAGAAGAGAAAGACGTCCTGCAGCACGACCGCCATCTGCGAGCGCAAGAATTTTATATCCAGCTCGCGGATGTCCACGCCGTCTAAGAGTATCTGCCCTTTCTGGATGTCATAGAGCCTCGTCAAGAGGCTGATAATGGTCGTCTTGCCCGACCCGGTGGGGCCGACGATGGCCACGCGCTCACCGGGCTCGACTCGGAACGAAACCCCGCGCAAGACCCAGTCTTCATCCTCATACGCAAACCAGACGTCACGAAATTCTACAGCCCCTGCGACCGCAGGCAGCACCCTCCCCTGGCCGGGGTCTTCGGGCTTCTCGTCCAAGAGCATGAAGATGCGCTCGGCAGAAGCCATCGCGCTCTGCAGAATATTATATTTCTCAGCGAGATCGCGAATTGGGGCAAAGAGCATCTCGACGTAACTCAAGAACGCGACCAAGCTCCCCAGCGTGAAGATCCCTTGAACGACTCCTCCGCCCCCGTACCAGATAATGAGCGCGACAGCGACCGCGCTCATCAAATGAATAATGGGCTGGTAGATGGCAAAGACCATGAGCTGACGCATGTTGGCTTCGTACTCTTCTTGGTTGATGGATTGAAACGTCTTATAGCTTCGCGATTCCTGGGCGAACAGCTGAATGATCCTCATCCCGGAGATGCTCTCTTGCATATAGGCGTTCAGCTTTGCCAATTTTCGGCGAAAGTCGCGGTAGGCATCTCTGGCGCGCTTGCGGAACTCCCACGTCGCATACGCAATAAGCGGCGCGAGCACCAAGATGAGTACGCCCAGCTGCCAGTTCAGCTGGAGCATAATCGCGAAAATCCCCACTACTAAGAAGACGTCTTTAAAGAGATAGACGAGCACCGAGGCGTACATCTCGTTGATGGCGGCGACGTCGTTGGTGGCTCGCGTCACGAGCCGGCCCACGGGATTTTTGTCGAAAAACCGTGTGGGCAACCTCATCAAGTGATCGAAGATCTGGGTGCGCATGTCCTGCATGATCCTCTGCCCGCTCAGCTGCAACAGATAGACTTGGGCGAAGCTCGCGAAAAGTCTTATGATGAGAATCCCCACAAAGAGCGCGGTCAACCCATACAGCCCGCTGAGCTGCCCCGGACGGATATAGCGATCGATGGCGATCTTGGTGATGTAGGGCAGAGCCAGCTCACATATAGTAATAATTCCGATCAATCCCAGACAGATGGCGAAGAGCTTCTTATACGGCTTGACGTAGGTGAGCAGGCGGCGCATCAGCGCCGAGTCGTATGCTGCCCCAAGCTTCTCTTCTTCCCAGTGATAGCTCATAGCTTCACCGCCTCTGCTTCAGCTTGCTGCAGCTCGTAGAGCCGCGCGTAGATGCCGTCCAGGGCTAAGAGCTCTTCGTGGCGGCCGCGCTCGACGATCCGCCCTTGATCGAAGACTAAAATCAGATCAGAGTCTTTGACGGCGGAGATGCGATGCGCGATCACGATCGCCGTCTTGGAGCGCATAAAATCCCTGAGATTGCCCAGAATCTCTTCTTCCTTCTCGGCGTCCACGGCCGAGAGCGCGTCATCTAAGATTAAGATCTTTGGGTTGAGCAAGAGCGCGCGGGCCAGGGCCACGCGCTGCTTCTGCCCCCCGGATAAGCTGACGCCGCGCTCGCCAACGATCGTCTCCAGCCCGTTTGGGAAGTCGAGGATCTCATCGTAGATGCCAGCCAGCTTCGCCGCCTCGATGACTTCCCTCTCCGAGGCCGTCGGTCGCCCAAACGCAATGTTCTCGCGGATCGTTGTTGAGAAGAGAAACGGGTCTTGGGGGACGATCGCGATCTCTCGGCGCAGCTCGCTCAGGCGGATTTTGCGCACGTCCACGCCCCCGATGAACAGCGTCCCCTCCGGGGGATCGAAGACCCGAACTAGGAGATGCACCAGCGTGCTCTTGCCCGATCCGGTCAGCCCGATAATCCCCAATCGCTGCCCCTCGTCGAGAGAGAATGAGACGTCATGCAAGACTGGGCGCCCGTTGGCACTTGGCTCGGCGACGGGATAGCTGAAGGTCAAGCGCTTGCATTCAAGAGAAGCGCGAGCGGGGAAGGGCTGGGCATCGGGCGCGTCGGTGATCTCCGGCTCGATGGCGAGAATCTTCTCGATGCGCTCCATCGAGGCCGCGCCGCGCTGCATCAAGTTAATGACGAATCCTAAGGCCATCATAGGCCAGGTCAGCATCCCCAAGTACGAGGTGAACGCGACAAAATCGCCCAAGCTGATCTGAGCGCTAATGACTTTCGCGCCGCCGACCCACAAGACAATAGCACTGGAGAGCCCGGCCAGCAGCGCGATCATCGGCTCAAAGACGCCCTGCACCCGCACCAAGCTCAAGTTCTTCTCTATGAAGAGCTGATTGGTGCGCCCAAAGTCTTTAGAAAACCCGGTTTCTTGGGCGAAGCTCTTGATGACGCGCACCCCGGAGATCGCCTCGCGAACTTTCTCGGTCAATATCGAAAACGCCTCTTGAACGGCAGCGAAACGCCGATGGATCATCCTCCCGATGACCACGACAAAGACCGTCACAAACGGCAGAGGCGTGAACGCGTACAGCACCAGCTGCCAATTGATGGAGAGCATCGCGGCGAGCGAGAACGAGACCATGATGATCGCATCGGCCAGAGCTAAAATACCCATGCCGCAGGCGAACTGAACGGCTTCAACGTCGTTGGTCGCATGGGCCATCAAGTCTCCGGTCTTGGTGTTGGCGAAGAAGTTCGCCGACAGTCTTACTAAATGCGCGTAGAGCCGGTCGCGCAGATCGCGCCGGATCATGCGCGAAGCGCCGAAGATAAAATATCTCCAAAAAAAGCGAAAGACCGCGACGACGAGGGCAATACTTAAGATATAGCCAGCGTAGAGGGCAAGCTGCGCCCGGCCCGTCTGCGCGAGCTCATCAATCGCGGCACGAACGATCAAGGGCACGATGAGCTGGGCACCGTCAACAATAAAGAGCGCAAGAAGCCCTAAGAAGATGCGCCCCTTGTAGCGCCACAGATAGTGAAAGATTCCGCGCATGGCAGTGAAAAGATTGTAGCGCGT
>JBBISQ010000051.1:0-11851 GCA_037441155.1 Candidatus Fraserbacteria bacterium | reverse complement strand
CTTCTGATCTCCAAGCTGCCCTCGGCCAATGGCAGCTCGAACTCTTCAATCTGCCTAATAAGACCGACTTCTTCTCCGCGCAATATCTCGTAGACGCCGACGAGAACGGAAGATTCGAGATGGGACAAGACCCC
The DNA here is from genome assembly GCA_037441155.1 of Candidatus Fraserbacteria bacterium. Taxonomy (GTDB): domain Bacteria; phylum Bipolaricaulota; class Bipolaricaulia; order RBG-16-55-9; family DRXL01; genus JANXCC01. The sequence continues at coordinate 11,717 of JBBISQ010000051.1, read as the reverse complement.
GTCTACTCGATCACCGGGCAGCCTCGACTGACCACAGCGACAGCCACAGCCTATTGCAGCGTCCCCGATCCGTTCGTAACGATTCGGGTGCACGTTCTGGCGGACTTTCAGCTCTCGATCAACGGCCAGCCCCAGGGGGGAACGCAGTTTGGGACGATCCTCTTCGTGGGGGATGAGCGCGGCCCGTGGATCATGATGCTCTCGCTCGATCTGAATAACGACGGGAAGTCCGAGGGCGTGATGGGAGTCTCGACACGATTTGCACTCCCCCTCATTCCCCCACAGTGCCCGTAGAATCGGCACGGAAGAAGTCACGGATGGCACGGAAAGCTGAGAGATGCCCACTCATGAGTTGGCCCAAGGTGAAGTCACAGGACGGATTCTCAAGTGTGCCATCGAAGTTCACAAGACCCTTGGGCCGGGGTTTCAAGAGGTCGTCTATCAGCGGGCGTTAGCCAAAGAGCTGGAGGCCGAGGGTCTGGCGTTCGCCCGCGAAGAATGGGTGCCGATCTTCTACAAAGGGGAGAAGCTCGACACCCGTCGCGTGGACTTCATTGTTGAAGATATTCTTGTGGAAGTCAAAGCCAAGGCAGACCTTGAAGAAGCTGACTTTATCCAGACCCTTTCGTACTTGAAAGCATCTGGGTATAGGATCGCGCTGCTGCTGAACTTCGGGGCTAAGCACTTGCAGACCAAACGGCTGATATACGGATAGAATCACGGAAGGCACGGAAAGGACCACAGATGACACGGAAAAACAGCTTGCGACTCCTTCCGTGCCTGCCGTGGCTGATTCTGTGCTTTCCGTGATTCAAAACTTCGCACCCTTGCGGGTCTTGATCACGTCGTCAATTAAGTGATAGTGCTTGGCCTCCTCGGGGCTCATGAAGAAGTCCCTGTCGGTGTCGCGCTCGACGCGCTCCAGGGGCTGCCCCGTGTGCTCCGCGAGGATGCGATTGAGTTGGTCGCGCGTGCGCAAGATCTCCTCGGCGTGGATCTTTATATCGGCAGCGGCCCCCTGAGCTCCTCCCCAGGGCTGATGGATCATAATCCGCGCGTTGGGCAGGGAGAGCCGCTTGCCCTTCGTCCCCGCGGCCAGCAGCAGCGCACCCATGGAGAACGCCGAGCCGATGCAGATAGTCCGCACGTCGCACCGCACATACTGCATCGTGTCGTAGATCGCTAGCCCCGCCGTGGTGCTGCCCCCAGGTGAATTGATATAGAGATAGATGTCCTTCTCCGGGTCTTTGGACTCGAGAAAGAGCATCTGGGCGACTACGAGGTTGGCGACGTAATCGGTGATGACGCCCTGCAGGAAGATAATCCGGTCTTCGAGCAGGCGCGAGTAGATGTCATAGACGCGCTCGTATTGGCCGGTACGATCAATGACGATCGGCACTTGGGAGTGCATAGTGATTCACTGCTCCTTTTGAATCACGGAAGGCACGGAATCAGCCACGGAAGAAGTCAAAAGCCGTTTTCCGTGTCATCCGTGGTCTCTTCCGTGCTTTCCGTGATTCTAAATAATTTTCGCTCGTTCATACAAGAATTGCAAGACGCGCTCGTCCTCGTGCTCCGAGCGAAAACTTTGTAACTGCCCTTCGCGCTCCAGCAGCGCCCGAAGTTTGATAGGCTTCATCTCGCGCCGCTGCGCCTCTTCTTCCAAGAGTTTTTCAAACTCGGCGTCACTGAGAGCCAAGCCCTCCTGCTTCTTGATCGCTTCCAGCACCAGCTCGCGCTTCACCCGCTGCGCGATCGAATCTTTCAGCTTTTTGACGTCTTCGGCTGAAGGCTCCGGCAGCCCCTGGCCCTGCCAGTGCTCCAACTCCTGAGCCACCAGATGCTCGACAAATCGCGCGGGAGGTTCTATGGCCGTCTGCGCGACAATCGCATCGAGAATCTTGAGTTTGAGCTCACGCTCGCGCCGTCGGGCACGGCTCTCCTCGAGCTCGCGGCGCACACGAGCGCGCAGCGCTGCGACGTCTTCGTGCCCCAGCGTCTTGGCCAGCTCGTCGAGATTCGGCTTTTCTAAAGCTTTGACGCCCTCGATGCGCAGCTCTATGCGCTGGTCGTCTTCTGTCTTCAGAGCGACGGTCTCGCCGACCCGGTGGCCAAGAAGCTGCTCGGTCAGCTCGCCCGGCGTGGCCTGCCACTCCCGGATGCGATCGTCGCCTGAAATCTTCACTTCGACGATATCCCCCGCTTCGACAACGGAGCTTTTTTCACCGACCTTGGGGATGAGCGTCGCGTGCTCTGTGCGGAGGCGCTCCAGCACCGCGTCTATATCGGAGTCTTGCACGGGCTGGACGGGGATATCTTCAACTTCGATCTCGGTGTACTTCTGCACGGTGACCTCGGGCAAGACTTCGATCTCGGCCTCGAAGATAAAGTCTTTGTCAGGGGCGAACTCCCCTGGCTTGGTCTGTGGGGGGAGGAGCGGGTGCACCTCCAACTGGTGCAGGGCTTGGGGAAGATACTCTTCGATCAGCTCTGTTTGGGCGTCCTCGTTGAGAAAGTCTTTTCCAAAGCGGGCTTCGAGCACGGCGCGGGGGACGTGCCCTGGGCGAAATCCGGGCAGATGGATCTCGCGGGTAGCTCGACGGAAGAGCTCGTCTATCTTGCGGCTCACCGCTGAAGCCGGGATCTCAACACGCACAACGACTTGAGTCGGGCTCTTCAGTTCTTTGGTGGCTTTCACGACTTTCCTTTCTCTATCTGTGGGTCGTTTTCGATCATTCGTTCGTAGATAGCAAGAGTCGAGCCTTGACGATGATGTTCCTTCTGGCCTTGCACATAAGTCACAACCTGTGTCAGAGATCGTTCACCGAAACTGAGAACACCGTAGCCGTCTTGCCATCCGAATTTCCTACTTGCACCTTGCAGTTGATTGACATAACGAGCGCTGCTCCCTTTGAAGTGGCGGATGCAATCAGCAATTGCTAGTCTTGGAGGAATGGAAACGGCCAGATGAATATGGTCTTCGACACTACCTATAGCGTGCACTACAATCCCTAGCTCTTCGGCTTTGCCTAACAGCGCTCCATATACCTGGTGCTCAACTTCGCCAGCGAGCAACGGTTCACGTTGATATGTTCCCCACACTATATGATAGTATAAGCGCCAAAAAGGCATATCGTTTCCTCCTTAGCCGGCGACTCAAGTCGCCGGCTCAGCAGCTGGAAGCGTGCTGAAGCACGCTCTAAGCCCGCTTCAGCGGGCTTCCATCTCCTGAGCCGGATGCTTGAGCATCCGGCCTACCAATCGAGTTAGCAACAGATTCAACGGTGTTGGGATTCTGAGACGCCGCCCCTCCCGTACCACCGCCCCGTTGATATAGTCGATCTCGGTGGGGCGGCCGCGCCGCACGTCTTGGAGCATACTCGAAATGTTCTGCGCCGTCTTGGACGCGACTGTCTCGACGCGCTCTAGGGCTTCAGCCTCGGTCAGCACAACCCCATGCGCACGGGCGATACCCAACGCTTCTTTTGCCACCGCCCCGGCGATCTCTCGCAGCTCACTGTCGTGTACAATAGCTCCATTGGGGGTATCGAAGAGCGCCGTCAACGGATTAATAGCACAGTTAATGATAAGTTTCTCCCAGAGAAGCCGCTCGATCTCTTCAGAGTATTCTGTTTCTATCTCAGCGCTCCGGAAGAGCGCGAGGATCTGTTCGATCTCTGGGGTGGCGGGGCCTTCCCAGCGTCCGAGTCTCGTTGGGCCAACACCGGCCCAGCGCACCCGCCCTGAACCCAAGAGCGTCGCCCCCTGCGCCGTCACCCCCCGCAAGAATCTCTCTGGGGGGACGAATCTCAAGATCTCGTGCTCCATGCCGATCCCGTTTTGGAGACTGAGCACCCACGAGCGCCGATTGAGCTTGGGAGCGATCTGCTCTAAGGCGATCGCCGTCTGATGGGCTTTCACGAATATTCCCACCAGATCGGCGTCCGCGATCGCCTCAGGGGTCGTCGTCGCCTCAACGGCGACGTTCAGGACGGAACCGTCGCGCTCGATGCGCAGCCCCGCCTGTTGAATCGCTCGGATATGCTCGACGTTGGAGGGGTTATATAAGCAGACGCGCGCACCGGCCCGCGCCAACAGACCCCCAAAGAGACTTCCCAAGGCCCCCGCGCCGACAATCCAGACCTTCATAGACTATTGGAGCTTCCTCAGGACTTCTTCGCTGATCTTAAAACTGTGCTCTTCGACGGTGGGGAATCTCCCAGACTTCACGTCGGCAAGATACTCCTTGGCAGCGCGCTCGATCTCTGCGGCGACATCGGCGTAGCGTTTGGAGAATTTGGGGGAGATTCCCAGCGAAAACCCGATCATGTCGGTCACGACGAGCACTTGGCCGTCGCAGTAGGGTCCCGCACCGATCCCGATCGTCGGGATCTTGACACGCTCGGTGATCAGCTTGGCCAGGGCCCATGGGACAGCCTCGAGCACCAGGGAGAAGACCCCGGCCTCCTCTAAAGTTTTCGCGTCGGTGAGGAGTTTTCTGGCGGTCTCTTCGTCGCGCCCTTGGACTTTGAGTCCGCCCAGTTGGGCCGCGCGCTGCGGGGTCAGCCCGATGTGCCCCATCACGGGGATGCCGCGCCGCACTAAGAGAGAGATAATATCGGCCATCTCCGCCCCGCCTTCGAGCTTAACAGCTTCGGCTCCCCCGTCTTTGAGAAAGCGCCCGGCGTTGGCTATCGCGTGCTCGCCGGAGATCTGATAGGACAGAAACGGCATATCGCCCACGACGAGAGCACGCTTCACCCCGCGCCGCACCGCTTTGGTATGATGGATCATCTCATCCATCGTCACGGGGATCGTGTCGGGGTACCCCAAAATATTATTGCCCACGGAGTCGCCGACTAAGAGCACGTCAATGCCGGCGCGATCGAGGAGCACAGCCGTGGGCCAATCGTAGGCTGTGAGCATGGCGATCTTCTCGCCAGACTCCTTCATGGCCCGCAGCTTGGGGATGGTGACCTTCTCGTCCATGACGCTTCGCACAGATCATAACAAGTGTTCCTGGGGGCGTCAAGGGATCGCGCCGAGTTGCACGAGGGAGCCCGGAGGTAGTAGAATTAAGGAACGGAGTCCGTCCCCCGCGGGGGAGGCGGCAGTAAGGCCCTATGCACAAGGATTTAGATCGGCGGATTGTCGAGTATTTACAGAGGGACGGTCGGGCGAGCCTGCGGCAGCTGGCGCGGCACCTGCGGGTCTCCACAGCGACGGTAAGCCATCGCCTGCGCGAGCTCGAGCTCCAGGGAGTCATCCGGGGATACAAAGCGTTGGTAGACTACGCCAAGCTCGGATACCCGATCACGACGGTGACGCTCATCAAAGCCCATGGCAATCAAATTCCCAACATCGTTGCGGAGCTGCAGAAGAACGATGAGCACCTAACGCATGTCTACGAGATCACGGGGGAGTTCGATATTCTCGTCATCGGGAAATTTCGCGACCAAGAGAGCATGAACACTGAGATCAAGAGGCTGTTGAGCCATCCGGCCATCGAGCGGACCAACACGAGCATCGTCTTGGCAGTGGCCAAGGAGGAGGCGCCCATCGGCGCGCCGCGGTAACCCAACAGAAGGGGGAATTGACTGATGATAGGGAGCTTGCTTATAATGGGGGCACTCTCAATGCGAGCAAGGGACCGAGGACGTTCCGTATCTTTACGATAGGGTGGTGAGAGGGATGGTTGAGCTCAAGGATTTCCGGGTTTTCTCCGATCTTGGCCCCAAGGACCTTGCTGAGTTGGAGGGCAAGATTCGCAAGATCAAGTATGGGCGAGGGGAGATCATCTTTCAAGAAGGTGCGCCGGCGTTTGGGTTTTATTTGATCTTCGAGGGGCAAGTGAAGCTGGTCAAGCGCACGTTGGGGGGCAAGAAGCAGATTCTCAAACTCGTGGGCCCCGGCGAGATCGTGGGCGAGACGACCCTCTTCGACAAGGGCGTGCACATCGCCTATGCCAAGACGCTCAATAAAGCAGTAGTCGGCTTCATCGAGCGCGGGGACTTTTTCGACTTTCTCACGCGCCATCTGCCTGTGGCATTTCGGCTCTTTGAGAAACTCAGTGAGGAGCTGAAAGCGTTTCAGTGCAAGCTCGCCGAGCGCAGCTATAACGGCAGTAAAGAGCGGCTCGCGCGGATTATCTTAAAGCTCGGGGAGAGCGGCATCGAGCTCTCCCGCACCGAGCTTGCTGAGATGGCCGGCGTCAGCTCCAAGACGGCGATCCGTACCCTGGGGGAGTTGGAGGAGCGCGGGGTGATCACCGTAGACGATAGAAAGGTCACGGTGCTCGATGCTAAGTCTCTCGAGGCGATGGCCGAGCCCTTCCCCTTCCGACTGAGCGATAATCTGATTATTTGACGGGTCAACCTTCGGCTGGGGAGGGGACAAGTGTCCTTTCGCGGACGCCCCGCGGAACGTAGACTCAACATCAGCTAAGGCGCTTTGGCGCGGGAGCCAATCCCCACAGCGAGCTATGATGAGTGGGTTGAAACGCGTAGCGGTCGTCCTCGTATTCTATGCCGCGGCGGTCTTCTTTTTGTTAGGGCTTGGGGACTATCAGCTCACCGTGGTGCTGGCGGTGCTGAGCCTGCCCGTGCTCGTGAGCAGTTGGCTCTTGGGTCTTGTCGGTGGGGTGTGCAGCGCCGCGGCCAGCTTGATCTGCTCCGTCCCATTTCTCCCCGCCCCGACGCTCCCCCTGGCCGGGGTGTGCTATGTCGCCGTGGGAGGGGGAGTTGGGCTGTGGGAGAGGCTGAAGCATCGGCCGGCGTCGCGGAAGACAAGATCAGCAGAGAATCAGATCTTTCGGCGCTCCCTGAACTTCGCGCATATTCTTGACGCTGAGGGCCAGGTGCTGGAGAGCAACGATCGCGCGATCGAGGTCTTTGGGACCCCCCGGCGGGTGTGGGAGTTCCTCCATCCTGACGATCAGGTGCGTTTTCGCGAGGAGCTGGCTCGTGCGGCGTTGCGCGGCGAGGCCGGCCCGACCAAGCTGCGCACCATCTCGCAGCGCAAGGAAGTGATCCCCGTCGAGCTGAAGATCGTGCGCTTGGAGCAGACGTGCCATGCCCCGTTGCTCTTGGAGATGCGCGATCTCTCAGCCCTCGCGGAGCTGGAGAACAAGGTGCGCGAGGCCCAGGCGCGCTATCGCTATCTCATCGAGGACGCGATCGACACGCTCGACACGGGCATTCTGCTCTTAGATAAAGACCGGCGGGTCATCTGGGCCAATTGCACTTTGGAAAAATTCTTCGATCTGGATAGAGATGAGATGGTCGGGCGCGAGGTGCGGCGCGCGCTCCTGCGGGCGAAGCGGATGCTCCCCCAACCCGAAGATTTTGAAAGGGTCGTCACCGGTTCGTCTGAGCCGTTCACCTTCACGGTGCAGACCAACGGGACCGAGCGGATCTTAGAGTATCGCAGTATTCCCGTGGCTACGGAGCGCTACAAGGGCGGGCGGATCGATCACTTCATTGACGTCACCGAGAAGCGACGCTTGGAGCAAAGCTTGCAGGAGAAGACCAAGCGCTTGGAAGATAAGAACCGTCAGCTTGAGGAGTTCACCCACGTCGTCTCCCACGACTTGAAGGAGCCGTTGCGCACCATGGCCGCGTTCAGTCAGTATCTGCTTGAGGATTACGCCGACAAGCTCGACGACGAGGCCCGGGATTATCTCCAGAGAATCAATAGATCGAGCTTGCGAATGCGCAATCTCATTGACGATCTCTTGCGGCTGAGCAGCATCGGGACGCGTCAAGAGACGCTCGAGAAGGTCTATCTCAGCGAGGTCTTTGAGCAGATCAAAGAAGACATGAAAGCGAGATTGGAGAACGTCTCGCTGCAGCTGCCCAAGACCATGCCCATTATCGTTGCCAATAGGACGCGCATGGTCGAGCTCTTTGGGAATCTCATATCCAATGCGATCAAGTATAACGACAAGCCCGACAAGCGCGTCGAGATCGGGTGGACGCAGCAGGGAGAGTTTTATAGATTTTACGTGCGGGACAACGGGATTGGCATTGAAGAGCCGTACTTAGAGAAGGTCTTTGAGCTGTTTGAGCGGCTCAACCCACGTGGGGACGACTACGAGAGCACCGGGGCGGGGCTGGCTATCTGCAAGCGGATCGTAGAAGAGTACGGCGGGCGGATCTGGGTGGAATCGAAGGTGGGCGAGGGCAGCACGTTCTATTTCACGCTGCCCAACCCGCGCTTCTCTGCGAAGCTCAGCACGAACGGCGCGCGAGAGGCCGTTCTGACGATGCAATGAAACCGACTCGAGGTGAGCTATGCGCAACAGAAAACTCAAGATTCTCTTAGTCGAAGACAACCCCGACGACGTGAAGATCGCCGAGCGGTCGCTGAAGAAGGGCAATGTGCAGAGCGACCTGTTCATCGTGCAAGACGGGCAAGAGGCGCTGGACTTTCTCCGCAAGAAGGGCAAGTTCGCCGACGCCCCCAGACCCGATCTGATCTTCCTCGATCTCAACCTGCCCAAGGTCAGCGGCCACGAGGTCTTGGCGCAAATCCGTCAAGACCCGCAGCTCAAGCGAATCCCCGTGATCGTCCTCACGGTCTCCAAGCGCGAGGAGGACGTCGTCAAGGCGTATAATTCCGGGGCGAGCGGCTATATTCATAAGCCGCCGAGCACGACGGAATTCATCAAAGTTATTAACACCGTGCTCGACTACTGGGAGGTCTCGGAGCTGCCCCCGACGTGAGCGGGCGGATTTTCACAAGATTTTCACCTCGCAGTCATCTCTTTTGGACGCAGGGTCCCGTATGATGAACGAGAAGCGTGTCCGATGAGTCCGGGGACATCAGATACTTAGAGAGCTGACGAAATCTCGTGCGGGGGTAGACGAGGGTCCTTTCGCTCCCGCGGGAGAGGGGGTAGACTCAACAGCGATGATCGCTCACAGGAAGAGCCGACAGAGCAGAGTCCGTGGCATGGTGCCAGCCAAGGCGACGGGTTTACGGCCCGACAGACCAGGGTTTTGCCGCGTCGCTCCTGCCAACCTCCTTCGGCGCGGATTTTTCCCCAGTCTGGACTTGGCCGGGGTTCGAGTCCCCACGGGCGAGGGAAACCTGGGTTCTTCCTGCGGTCGTAGGGGCACCCTCCTCCGGGTCGCTCCTATGGCCGGTGGTTGCTAACCTCATTCCCCGGGAAGGCGGGATCAACCCCTCCCGCCTTCCCTCCCTGCCTCCTCTCACTCAGATTGTCACGCGCCGCACGGTGTTATATAATAAAAATATGTTCAAGACAGCGCGGTTCTATAGCCCGACGATGGGCAAGCTCGACTTCGATCAAGTCGTGGACGAGATCGTGCGCATCATGGAAGAAGACCCCCAGACGCGCTACGAGATCGTCGTGGGCAGCGACTCACACTCCAGCCCCGGCGAGATGGATTTCGTCACCGCGGTGATCGTCCATCGGGTGGGCAAGGGCGGCCGGTACTTCTGGAAGCGCATCCGCGAGAGAAATATCTACACGCTGCGCCAGAAGATCTATCGGGAAGCCCTGCTCAGCTTCGAGCTCGCGAAAGATTTGATGGAGGAGCTGGAGCGGCGTACCCTGCTCGATTATAACTTAGAGATCCACGTGGACGTGGGGCGCAACGGGCGCACCAGAGAGCTCATTGACGAGGTCGTGGGGATGATCATGGCCAGCGGCTTCCCCGTCAAGACCAAGCCCGACTCCTATGCGGCTTCTTGTGTGGCCGATAAGCACGCGTAATGTCTGATTGCATCCCCGGCCCCTCTCCGGCACGGGAGTTTATTTCGCTCAGCGCGGAGGAGACGCGTCGCATCGCGGCGCAGATCGCTTCAGAACTCAAACCCGGCGATTGTCTGTCGCTCATCGGGGAGCTTGGAGTTGGGAAGACGACATTTGTGCAGGGGCTGGCTGCAGGGCTCGAGGTGACTGAGAGGGTGCGCTCGCCGACGTTCGTGCTCATGCACGAGTACCACGGAAAGATCCCGCTCTATCACTTTGACGCCTACAGAATTAAAAATCTAGAAGAGCTCCGCGAGATCGGCTTTGAAGAGACCGTGCGTTCCGAAGGCGTGACGGTCATCGAGTGGGGAGAAAAGACGGAGAAGCTCCTGCCCCCAGAGTGCTGGCGCATTTCTATAGAGCTCTTGCCCGATCAGAGGCGGCGCATTCGCGTCGAGCGTCCTCACGCGCCCAGCACATAGAGCCCGCTGTTGTTGTTCCCAATAATGATCTCTAAAAGTCCGTCGCCATCGAGATCTGCTAATGTTGGGGAAGAGAAGAACTGCGCCGCGGCTCTAGGGCGATAGGCCCACTTGCGCGCCCCGCTGCGCCCGTCTAGACAATAGAGATTCCCGTCGTGTGAGCCGACCACAACTTCGAGCTTGCCGTCGCCGTCAATGTCCGCAAGAGCCGGAGAAGACTCGACGAGATCGTTAGTGGAAAAGCTCCATTTCAGTTTTCCGTCTGCACCGGCGAGCGAGAGCACTCTGTGATCGTTGACGCCGATGGCGACTTCGAGTCTTCCGTCGCCGTCTATATCTCCGATCGCGGGCGACGAGGGGATGCGCTCGCGGCTCGCTTCAAAGAACCATCTCTGCTGGCCGGTGCGCCCAGCGACACAGAAGACCCCACGCTTACTGGAACCGACGACGATCTCCAGTCTTCCGTCGCCATCTAAATCGCTTATAGCTGGTGAGGACTCGACCGGGCCGCCGGTGTTGAAGGCCCATTTGGCTGTGCCCGCTCGCCCATCGAGCGCGTAGAGCTTTCCATCTAAAGAGCCGATGACGACTTCAGCCCTGCCGTCGCCGTCAATATCAGCGACAGCTGGCGAAGATCGGGCGGGAAAATCCGGGAGGAATCTCCATTTCGCGCTGCCGGTGCGGCCGTCAAATGCATAAACGCGCTCCGAACCGACGATCACTTCAGATCTTCCGTCGCCGTCAACGTCAGCGATCGCTGGAGAAGAGAGAATGCCGTCTTCAGTGAGAAAAATCCACTTGGGGCGGCCAGTGCGTCCATCGAGCAGTGCAAAGCTCTTGTCTTGGGAGCCGATGGCGATCTCTAAACGCCCGTCGCCGTCGGCATCGGCGATCGCCGGGGAAGAATAGACCCAATTTTTGGTCTCAAAGCGCCATTTGAGAATCCCCGTGCGCCCGTGATACGCGTAGAGGTTGCCGTCATAGGAGCCGACGACGACTTCTACAACGCCGTCGCCATCTAAATCACCGACGGCAGCAGAGGACTCGACGAGGCCACGCGTGAAGGCGTTCCAGCGTTCTTTGGGGGCTGTAATCTTGCCCGTCTTTATAGCTCGCCCGCTGTGCAAGAGATCACGGCGGAACATGGGCCAGTCGCTCGCGAGCGTCTGGGCTTGGGCGCTTTGCCTTCGCAGAAGCAGTGGTGCTGCGAGCAGAGCGGTGCAGCTTGCTTTGAGAAAATCGCGGCGCGACAGCGTCATAAGACTCATATCTTACTCTATCAGACTCGGCGCGCATGGGCAAGGATGATGATGAACATTTCGCTTCAGATTTGCGTTTGTGCGATTTTGGGGTAATATGACAAGGGAAAGGGACGATCACGAGTGATCTATAAGACGCGCAAGCGCTATCGGGGAGAGCCGATCTGTGCCGATCCCACGGCCGATCCCCGTGAGAACGAGACGGCGCTGCACTTCACGGCAGGGGATCGGCGGTTATGGATTTCGAGCTATGAGCCG
>JBBISQ010000050.1:0-11860 GCA_037441155.1 Candidatus Fraserbacteria bacterium | reverse complement strand
CCTTCACCTTGATCCGCACCTGGTGCGCGATCTTCCCCTCATCCCCCTCAGGGGCAATCCCCAAAATCGCGACCTTGTCCGTCTCATCAAACAAAACTCGCACCTTGCCCACCCGCTTGCCCTTCTGGGCCAGCTTCCCCTCAAATTGCTGGAACTTGGGCTTCTCCCGCAGCTTGCTCAGCAGCTTCTCCACCTTCTGGGCAGGCAAGAACCTCACTATGCGCTCTTCTCCACTGGCAGTGATGTTGACCGTCACCTTCCCCTGACGGACCAAGCCCACCGCTGCCGTCTGCCCGTTGGTTCTGGTCCAGACCAGCTGGGCTCTGTCTCCGAAGGGGATGAGCAGCTGCTCTCCCCCCACGAGCTGCACCGCTTGGGCTTCGTCAGCGTTCATGCCCAAGCCTCGACTCTCCAGCTGGGCCTTGACCGCTTGGAGTTGCGAGTCTGCTAAGGCTTCTTGAAGCAGACGAGAGCGATCGGGCTCGAGGATGGGAGCGGAACAGCTGTCGCTAAGCTGAGCATTCAGTTCTTGGAAGTTCGCTTGGGAAGCAGAATCAGGCTTCAGCGGGGGGGGGTAACATTCCGAGAATTCAGGAGCGAAGTGCAGCCAACAAGGACCGAGACGAGAGAAATGACCAGGGTGAGCTTGGCGAGAGAGAGTGTGCGCATGGCTCCTCCTTCTGCGCTCCTTCCCCTGCTCCTGAGAGATTTGGGGCGGGGGTGGGCGTCTTTGCGTGTTACCACCTTATATATACCATAAATGGGGAGAAAAGTCAAGAGGGCGAAAACGTAGATTAGATAATGCAAAAAACAAGACAGCTCCATCATAACGGTCTCTAGCAATCTCCCCCCACGCCCTCTATAATCATACTAACTTCAAAGGGGGTTTTATGCCTTCATGGATGACATGGGTAGTAGTCGGATTGGTAGCCGTAGGACTCTTCTTCGTCTGGCAGGGGGCGGGGCCCGCTGGCCCAGCCCTCGTCCTCGAAGGCCAGAAGATTTCTCAGAAAGAGTTCACAAAACTCTATGAGAACTTGGTCTCGCAGTACACGCGCGCCTACGCCCAGTACGGCCAAGATTTTTCAAAGCTCTTAGAGGGACCTGGGGGAATCGAGCGGAAACTCCAGCTCCAAAGCCGCGTCATTGATGATCTCTTGCGAAAACGCCTCATCACCCAAGAGATCGCGCGCCGTGGGATCACCATCCCCAAGACGGATATCGACGACCAGACGGAGATCACCTTCGAGCAGATTCTCAGACAGAACAACCTCACCGAAGCACAAGCCGCACAGATTCTCAAAGAGCAAGGGCGGTCGCTGGAAGACTTCAAGCGGGAGCTCCGTCAGGCAGTCGAGTTGAATATGCAGATAGAACGCCTGCGCCAGAGCGTCGCCGGCCCCATCGAGCCGACCGACCAAGAACTCTCCGCGTATTTAGAAGAGCACCGCGAGGAGTACGACACCCCCGAACAAGTACATGCCCGCCATATTCTGATACGAGTCCCAGAGAACGCCTCCGAAGCCGAGATCGCCCAAGCGAAGAAACAGATCGAAGCGATCAAGCAAGAGATCGAGAACGGTGCGGACTTTGCCGAGCTGGCCAAGCAATACTCCCAAGACCCCGGCAGCGCTCCCACCGGCGGCGATCTGGGGTTCTTCGAGCGTGGCCAGATGGTGCAAGAGTTTGAAGAGGCAGCGTTTGCCCTCGAACCCGGTCAGGTCAGCGACCCCGTGCGCACCCAGTTTGGGTTTCACTTGATCAAAGTCGAGGAGAAGAAACCCGCCGAGCACCCCGATCTTGCCCAGATCCGTGACAGGGTCTTGCACGACTATATCGAAGCCGAGCGCGACCGACGGTTCGAACAGTTCTATCGGGAGCTCAAAGCCCAAGCGAAGATCACCATCGCTGATCCCGTCTTGAGAGTCTTCTATCTCTACGAGTACGCTGAGCGGCTCGAGGAGGCTCAGCACGAGTACGCCAAGCTCAAGGATCCGAATCAAAAGCTGCATATTGCGCGGGTCTTGCAGAAGAAACTCGAAGCTCTCGGCCCGGAGGCTGCACCGGAGCTGGTGCTCGCCCTGAAAGAAGAGATTGTGCACCTCTGGTTGGCGCAGATGACGGCGTGGCCCAATCGCAGTGACCGCAGCTACGGGGTCGCGCAGATCATTGCCCTCAAGCCCAACGAGCTGCCGGGGCAGGCGTTCTTCCAGATCGCTGTCGGGGCAGGCGTTCTGGATGAGACGATCCGTCTCCTGCAGAAGCGTCTGAGAGAGTACGGCGTTGGCGAGAGCGTGGTGCTCGCTGCAGGGGATGACCAGATAGTTGTGTGGGCTCGCAGCGATGCAGCGAGTGCTGTGGAGCGGCTTGTGAGCGTCAGGGGGCAACTTGAGCTGAAGCGCGTCTTGCGCGAGGGTGATGAGACGCTGCGGGCAACGGGGCTTGGGGAGCAGGCCCTCAAAGACCGTTCCGGACGCTCTTATCTCGTTGCCGAAGCTCCGATTGTAGACGCTCTGGAGATCAAAGAGATCGCTGTTGAGGCGAATCCGGCGGGGCGGCCGGCCGGTCCCATCGTGCGCCTGCGGCTGAGCGCGCAGACCGTGCAGAAGTTGGCTAGAGCTCTCGCCCCTACTGATCAGAAGCTGGCTATCGTGATAGATGACGTCGTCTACGGGACGGTGCTGATGGGAGCACCAATGAGGGAGCTGCTTGCTCAGCCGGGGAGCGTCTTCGATCTGCAGGTTGAAGATGCTCTCGATGCGTCTGTTGAGGAGGCTCAGGCGTTGGCGCTGGCGCTGCGTCTGGGGCCGTTGCCCGCGACTGTGCGGGTGACTCGCCCGTAGTAAGTACTGCCCTCGCGCCCATGAACGCTATGTGATACAATGAAAGTCGGAAGTCAGAGATCAACGGAAGGAGCTTGGTCGTATGGTGATGCATGTCTCGGATGAGACGTTCGAGAAGGAAGTCTTGCAGTCCCCTCAGCCCGTCTTAGTGGACTTCTATGCGGATTGGTGCGGCCCCTGCCGCGCTCTCGCGCCCATCGTCGAAGAGATCGCCCACGAACTCAATAGCAAACTCAAAGTCGTCAAGCTCGACGTCGACCAGAACCAAGAGACCGCGATGCAGTACGGCGTCCAGAGCATTCCCACGCTGCTGATCTTCAAGAACGGCAAGGAAGTCGAGCGCTTGATCGGCTATATGAGCAAAAGCAAGCTCTTGAGCAAGATCGAGCTGCATATTTAGTGTGTATGGAGATCAAGCCCGGTGAGGTCGTTCCCGACGTCACGCAGTTTGACGATCACATTCGGTTGATCGTGCCGCGCTACGATGAACTGCATGACGCAGTACTGCGCAGCATCCCCCCCGATCTCCCCGAAGATCTCACGATTTTAGAGCTGGGCTGCGGCACTGGGGAACTCACCAAGAAGCTGTGCCAACGCTACCCCACAGCCCACATCCTTGCGCTGGATTATTCCCCGCGGATGCTCGCCCTCTGCCACGAGAAGCTGCAGGGCTTTGGAGGGAGGGTCCAGCTCATCGAGGGGGACTTTGCCCGGACAGACTTCCCCCATGACTGCGACGTCGTCATCTCCACCCTGGCGATCCATCACTTGACCGACCCGCAAAAGCTCGAGCTCTTCCAGAAGATCTATAGAGCGCTCAAGCGCGAGGGCTGGTTTGTGAACGGCGACGTCGTGCTCTTCGAGTCGAGCCGCCATACGTTCCTACAAGACCAGGTGCGCCGGGAGCACGCCTCGGCTCAGGGCATAGAGATCACCGCCCTCGATGCCGAGACGCACTCCGGCACGGGAGATAATCTGTCAACGCTGAAGACCCAGCTCAATCTCTTAGAGGTCGCCGGGTTCCATTCGATTGACGTGATCTGGAAGTATTATCAGTTTGTGGTCTACGGGGGCTTCAAGCGCTGCCCCGATCCGGACCAAAAGCGTCAAGCGGCCTCGACCCTGCCCGACTTCTAGCGGCTCTTGATCTCATCCCAGACGGCTTCATAGAGCGCCGTGGCCTCCCCGAGGTCTTTGATCCATTCGAGCTTCTCTATGATCTCTTCGGGAGGATAGATAGCCGGGTCGTTGACGATCTCGGGCAAGATATACGCTTGTGCGGCTTCGTTGGTGCTGGGGTATCTGAGGAAATTGACGATCTTGGCGTTGATCTGTGGGCGCAGGAGAAAATCTATAAATGTGTGGGCGAGGTCAATCCTCTGAGAGCCCTTGGGGATGGCGAGGTTATCAGCCCAGATCACGCCGCCCTCCTGGGGGATCACGTAGCGAATATCAGGGTTTTCCAAGCGGGCTTTGGCGAACTCCCCGCTCCAGCCGTGAGCGAGGACAAGATCCCCTGTCAGAAGGAAGTCGTCGTACGTCTCGCTGTCGTAGCGGGCAAGATAGGGCTTTTGCGCCCGGAGAAGCTCTTTGGCGGCTTCCAGGGCTGCGAGATCGGTGCTGTTGACCGAGTAGCCCAGATATTTTAAGGCCGCACCGATGATCTCGCGCGGGTCGTCGAGCATACTGACGCGATTTCTGTATCGTTCCAGGCGAGCAGGGTCGAAGAGATCAGCCCAGCTCGTTGGAGGCGTCTCGATTTTTTGCGCGTTGTACCCGATCCCGGTCGTGCCCCACAGATAGGGGATAGAGTATCTGTTCTGGGGGTCATAGTACGGCCCTCGGAATCTCTGGGAGATATGCTGAAAGTTGGGGATTTGGGAGAGATTCAACTCGGCGAGCAGCCCCTGCTTGATGAGCACTTCGACGGTGTAGTCTGAGGGCACGATGATATCATAGCCGGTGACGCCGGCTTGGAGCTTGGTGCGCAGTGTCTCGTTGGAGTCAAAGTTCTCTTCGATCACCCTGACCCCGAATTCTTGCTCGAAGAGCTGATAGACTTCGGGGTCTATGTAGTTGGCCCAGATGAAGAGATGGAGCTCCTGGGGGGCTTGTCGTCTGCCGCAGGAGCTTACGAGCAAGCCGAGCAGTACTAGTATTACAAGGGCGCGCAGACCCGTCATAATCTCTTATCCTCCTTGTGAGCGGCGGTGTATGAGCAGTGCCAGGGTAATAAGTATGAGCGAAGCCAGGAGCATCAGCGTTGCCACGGCGTTCATCTGTGGGGGGATGGCTGCTCGCCCCTGGAGGGCATAGAGATAGAGCGGGAGCGTCTTGAAGCCGCTCCCCCCGGTCGTGGAGAAGTACGTGACGTAGAAGTCGTCGAGCGAGAGCGTGAACGCCAGCAGCGCCCCGCTCCAGAGTGCCGGAGCCAGCAGGGGGATGGTCACCCGGCGCAGGACTTGGGCGGGCGTGGCTCCCAAATCGAGAGCGGCTTCTTCGAGAGACTTGTCCAGATCGCGCAGCCGCGCCCGGACCACCACCATCACGTAGGAGATGCTGAACGCGACATGCCCGACGATCACGGTGGGCAGCGGGCTGAGTGTCAGCCCGGCCGCGCTGAGGGCAGGCCGCACCACCTGTGCAAAGAAGAGCAGGATCCCCACGGCCATCACGATCTCCGGGATCACGATGGGCAGATACACAAACGCTTCGATAGGTGAGCGCACGCGCGCCCGCTCCAGGGCCAGCGCCAGCGCCGTTCCCAACACCGTGGCGATAGCCGTTGCACTCACAGCAACAATGAGACTATTCACCAGGGCGGGAGCGATCTCCGGGTCGGTCAGAAGCCTCTTGTATGCTTCCAGGGAGAACCCGCCCCAGACGAGCGCGTAGCGGCTCGCGCTGAAACTGTAGAGCACCAAGACACCGATGGGCAGATAGAGAAAGATATACGTCAGCAGAGTATCGAGCACCAACGCTGCTTCGACAAAGAGGGTTCGAAGGTTCGAAAGTTCGAAGGTTCCGATCTCGTGCCCCCGCGAACTCGCGAACTTCCGAATTAGCCGACCCATCGTGACTCCTTGAACTGACGGAAATATCTCGCTAAGACGAGCGAGACCAAGCCCATCAGCGTCATGGCCAGCGCCGCGCCCATAGGCCAGTCGGGCACTCGGCCGACGAACTTCTCTTCGATGAGCACGCCGAGCATAGGGACTTTGCCACCGCCCAAGAGCTTGGGCGTGATGAACTCCCCCAGGACGGGAATAAAGACTAACACAATCCCGGCGATCACGCCCGGGCGGCTCAACGGGAAGATTATTCTCCAGAAGCTCTGCCAGGGCGAGGCCCCCAGATCATAGGCCGCCTCGACGAGCGAAAAATCTAAGCGCTCCACAGTGGCATAGATGGGCAGGATCATAAACGGCAAATACCCATAGACCAAGCCGATGAGCACCCCCAGGGGCGATCCCAGCATCGCCAGATCGAGCCCGAGAGCACGCAATGCCCACGCGATCCAGCCCTCCGGACGCAACAGAATAAACCACGCATAGATGCGCACGAGAAAGTTGGTGAAGAACGGGAGTATCACGAGGAAGAGCAAGAGATTCTTCACGTTGGAAGAGCGCCGCGCCATGAAGTAGGCCACGGGATACCCCAGCAGAAGACAGAGTGCCGTGGTGAGCGCTGCCAGCAGGAGCGAATTCCCCACTGGCCCAGTCCACGAGAGCAGGTGCAGCACACGAAGATAGTTGTCGAGGCTGAAACCCCAGAGGATCTGGCCATCGGGGGCGCGATGGGCTACGCTGATCAGCAGAATAATTCCTAAGGGGAGAGCAAAGAAGAGCAGCAGCCATGCCAAGCCCGGCCAGAGAAGGACTCGCACGTTCATGCCGAGCGGATGGGGCGGAGGCTGTGGGGATCCCATCTCAGGCCGACGCGCTCCCCAACGGCGATGCCGTTGGCACCGGGACTGCTGACCGTCACTGTGATCTCTGGGGAGACGCGCACACGATACCGTGTCTCTTTCCCGGCATAGAGCAACTCTTCGACCAACCCTGTCCATGTGCCGTTGCCCTCATCGGGAGGACAGAGCTGGATGCGTTCTGGGCGCAGCGCCAACGTGACTCTTTGATTGACTTGCAAGGGGGAGTCAGTGAAGACGTTGGTCTGGAGCGGGCCGATCTGGACGACGGCCCGCGTGCCGGCGGTATGCACGACCCGGCCCTCGAAGAAGTTGCTCTCCCCGATAAAATCAGCGACAAAGCGCGTAGCGGGACGCTCGTAGATCTCTTGGGGTGTGCCGACCTGGAGCACGCGCCCCTGATGCATCACCGCGAGGCGATCGGAGAGTCTGAGGGCTTCTTCTTGGTCGTGGGTCACGTAGAGAAACGTTATGTTCAGCTCGCGCTGGAGTCTTTTGAGTTCTAATTGCATCTCCTGGCGGAGCTTGAGGTCGAGCGCGCCCAGGGGCTCGTCTAAGAGCAAGACGGACGGCTCAGTGACCAGCGCCCGCGCGAGCGCGACTCTCTGCTGTTGCCCACCGGAGAGCTGGTGGGGGAAGCGTGCTCCAAGGCCGCTCAAGCGCACAAGCTCGAGGGCCTTGCCGACGCGCTCGCGGATTGTCGCTTTGGGAAGCTTCCTTATCTCCAAGCCGAACGCGACGTTCTGCTCGACCGTCAGATGGGGGAAGAGCGCGTAGTTTTGGAAGACCAGATTGACATCGCGCTCTTGGGGAGGGGTATGCGTTGCGGGCGATCCGTTGATGAACAGTTCGCCACTGTCTGGGGACTCAAATCCCGCGAGCAGCCGCAGCGTCGTAGTCTTTCCACAGCCGCTGGGCCCCAAGAGCGAGAAGAACTCCCCCCGGTAGATCTGGAGCGTCACTCGATCTACAGCGGTCGTCTGACCGAAGCGCTTCGAGATCTCTCGCAGCTCGACGGAAAACTCGTCCATCTCACCCCTCACGTAGGGTAGAGCAGTCTGCTTGTCACTGAGATTATAGAAAATTCTTGGGGAAAGTCAATACTAGCGCCACGCGGCGAGCTCGTCTTATCGCCGGAACTTTGGATCATAAAACTGCTCTTTTGTGATGCCCAAATCTTCAATGATATCGGCGATAATCCCACGTGGGATATCGCCGGGATGTACAGGGAATGTGATGATCCTTTCCGGATGGAAAGGATTTGTGTAGTGCCGATGGCCTCCCCGCTGGCGCAGAAATTGACACCCCAACTCACGAAGCCGCGCATCCAGTTTTTGGACGTCTAAGGCAGGATATTTTCTCCCCATTGGCTCAATCGGCTTGGAGCACAAATTTGTCCCGGAAATATTCCGGGATAGGCCTGCCATAATCGAGCAAGGCCTCTAGGTGCGCTCGCGCAGCTTGCTGGAAGGCCTCAATAGCCTCGGCTTCGCTGCGCCCGCTGGCATGGCAGCCGGGGAGCAACTCCGACTTGGCGATCCAGATACCATCTTCGTCTCTCCTGAGCTGAATCTTCTCGCGTGGGACGAGCATAACACACTTTAGCCCCCATTTCTAAGGTTCTGAGTTATAGTGTAAGCTGAGAGCTGAGAGCTGTCAAGCTAGCGCCGCACGGCGAGCTTGCCCACGCTGCTCCGGACTGCTGCGCCAGACTCCGTTTGGGCGAAAAAGACGTAGAGATAGACCCCGTTGGCCACGGGGCGGCCATCATCCCGCTGGAGGTACCATTTATAAGTAGCCCCCGGCACCGGCCCGCTGGAGAAGACCTTTCTTCCCGCAAGATCGAAGACCTCGAGACGAACGCTCGCTATAGCCGTCGGGTCTTCTGCTCTGAAATCTGCAAGCTGAGCGCTGATCGCCAGACTAATGCCCGCCAGACATGCCCACAGGTGCATTCTGCCTCTCCATCGGGGGGATGCCGTTGGCTTGCTTGACCTGCAACCGCCCGATCTCAATGCGGCGTGTGCCCTGCTTGGTCGTGCCCACTAATCTATACCCATAGGCCCCCGTCGGGAGCGAAGTGTTGAGCAGCTCCAGCCAGGGCCCGGTCTCCTCACTGACCAGCACGAGGTCCCCGCTCCGAAGATCGTACAGTTCCAAGCGCATGAGCATGGCGCTGGCCCACTCGATCACCAAGGGCCGCTTGGTGGAGTACGCCCCGTTGATGGCTTCCGATCCGTCAAAGAAGCGCGCTCTGCGGAACTCTGCAGAGCGCACTACTGAACGAGCACTCGCGCTCAGCTCATCCCCGAACGCCATAAAGGCATGGAACAGCTCCACGGCAACTTGGTACTGCGGGCGCCCTTGCGCTCCCTTGAGCAGATCGCGGAGCTCTTTGGCTAACGCGATCACCGTATCGAATCTCTTCACCGCCGCCTGCATTGGGGAGAAACTACTATCAGCGATGGTCTTCTGCGAGAGCTCTACGAGATGGCGGCGCAGCAGATGGGCGTTCTCAAGGACAGCATCGAAGTTTCCTATGCTGAGCATCGCCGCGATCCGCTCGAACGATTCGGCTATGCTTTCACCAAGGGCCACGAGCGCCGCGGCGTCACGATAGAGTGCATCGAATGCTGGGAGCAGGTTCGGGCGCACCAGCTCCAATTCAACAGAAGCATTGCGCAGCGCCGCTGCAGCGTTATTGATCGCCTGCACCGCGTTGTCCAGCGACGTGAAGACGCTGTCGGTGAGCTTAAAGTGGAGAGCCAGGCCCGCCTCGTCGAAGGTGCGTCCAAAGATCTTGACGACGTCTAAACTGAACGAGCGCACCCCCGCCACGGGCAGGACCGTAAACCGCAACGAGAATTTATTGTTGGACTCGGTGGACTCTCGAATCCTGCTGAAGGGCGCGTCCACGGAGACCGTCAGCGTGTGAGTCCCCACGAGAGCCTTCCAGGGGATGGCGATCTCACTCGACTTGTCCTTCTTCAGCCCGAAGAGCGAGCGGGTGGCCAGCTCAGTTCCATCAAGCTCGACGACGACATCGAACGCATCAACGACGTCGGCCTGGCCCTGATTGACGATGATCACGCGCACAAGGGCCGCTTGCCCCTCCTCAAGGTCACCGGGTGAGACCCGGACTGACTTGACGGAAAGATCTGGCAACCCCGATTGCCCCTCAACCCCAAGCCCAACACACAACAAGACCCCTCCGAGAATAATAGCCCCCACACGCATAACCTAACACAGCCTCCTTGATTCTCTTGACAAGTTTTCCAAAGCTCTCCTCACTATACCGAAGAGCGTGGGCCTCTGTCAATGGAACGAAGGTGAATTTTTGGTTCAAGCCCCTTTGAGCTTCTTCAGCTCGGCGATCAACGCTGGGATGATCTGATGGAGGTCGCCGACAACCCCGTAGTCAGCGCGCTGGAAGATCGGCGCTTCGGGGTCTTTATTGATCGCCAAGATTTTCTTAGAATTCTTGCAGCCGACCATATGTTGGATCGCCCCGGAGATCCCACAGGCAATATAGAGATCGGGAGCGATCTGTGTCCCAGTCTGGCCGATCTGATCCGAGTGCGGACGCCAATTATTATTGGTGGCGACACGAGTCGCGCCGACGGCGGCATTGGGAAGGAGAGCCGCGAGCTCCTCGAGCATCTTGAACGCCTCAGCGCTGCCCATGCCCCGTCCGCCCCCAATCACGATCTTGGCGTCGGTGAGCGAGATGCCCTTCTTCTCGCTGGGGATAAGTTCTTTCATCCGCACGCGAAAGTCCTTCTCGCTGAGCGCGACCGAGAGGGTCTCTACCGGAGGCGCGGCGCCGTCGGCGCTCTGCGCGCTCTGGGCATGGGGCTGGAGCGTCAGCAGCATGGGGCTGCTGAGAATCTCAATCTCTTCGAGCAAGCTGCCGCCCCAGTTGGAGCGCGTCACTCTCTTCAGCAGGCCGTTTTCAACAGAGAACTCCGTGCAGTTGGTGGCCAACCCCAGATTGAGCCGCGCCGCCACGCGCGCCATCAAGTCATTCCCCGAATCCGTGCCCGGAGCGAGCACGATCTTGGGAGACTTCTGCGTGATCGCTTCGGTAACGATCTGAGCGAAGGCCTCCGGAACGTAGCTGTCTAAGCGTTGATCTTCAGCGACGAGCGCCGCGCTGACGCCCTTCACTGCTCCTGCCAGCGCGCGCACTTCCCGCCCGATCAACAGAGCCGTCACCGAATCGTTGGTCTTCTGCGCCAGATCGCGCGCTACCGTGAGAGTCTCTAAAGACGCCTCCGAGAGCGCGTGCTTGGCTATTTGGAGAACCGCTAGGATCATCTCAGATCGCCCCCAGTTCCCGAAGTTTCTCTATAATTTTGGGCACGGCCTGCGGCCCCTGGCCCAAGATCTCCAGCTGGCGTCCCTCTTGGGGTTTTTTCAGCCCCTTGCGCACTAGTTGCGGCGCGGGCCTGGTCACTTTCTTCTGCTCGATGGGGACTTTCTTCGCGCTCATGATCCCGCGCAGGCTGGGGTGTCGGGGCGTATTGATGCCCTCTTTCACCGTGAAGACCGCAGGGAGTGCGACTTCGTAGACCTCCCAGCCATCTTTGGCCTCGCGTTTGGCGATCGCTTTGCCGTCTTGAATCTCCAGGGCTTTGATGCCGGTCACACACGGCAGATCTAAGAGATGGGCGACGCGCAGCCCAACTTGGTAATTGCCCGTATCGGCAGATTCGTTGCCGAAGAGCAGAATATCAAAGCCCAAGGGTTTCACAGTCTCGGCGATCGCCTGCGCGGTTGCGGCAGGGTCCCACGACTCGTAGTCGTCAGCTTCCAATAAGATCGCGCTGGTGATCCCCTTGGCAATGGCTTCGCGCAACTGCTCCTGAGCCGCGAGGGGGCCCAGCGTCAGCACGGTGGAGCTGCCCCCGTGATGCTCGACGATCCTGATGGCCTCCTCGATGGCGCACTCTTCGTGCGGGCTGACGGTAAAGCCCAAGTTCGTCGTGTCCACGCGCATCCCGTCGGGGGTCAGCTTAAACCCGCCGCCGGTGTCCGGGACGCGCTTGACGCAGACCAGCACTTTCATAGGGCTCCTTTCTCACCCTCACCC
>JBBISQ010000049.1:0-11974 GCA_037441155.1 Candidatus Fraserbacteria bacterium | reverse complement strand
TCCAGACGAAGCCTGCGGGCGCGCCCGGAGGGACTTGAACCCCCAACCCGCGGCTCCGAAGGCCGCTGCTCTTCCAATTGAGCTACGGGCGCACGCTGAAAATTCTAGGGCATAACCCCTGAGCGTGCAACTTGAACCGCCCTCTTCTCTCAGACGACTCACCGGTGCTATAATCGCGACGGGAGCACACGGATGCATGATGAGATCACATGGATTCGTCAGGTGGCGCAGGGCGACGAAGGAGCGTTCGAGAAACTCTTTCGCTGCTACGCGCCGAGAATCTTTCGCTTCGCCCTGAGCTATCTCAATGACCGCTCTTACGCCGAGGAGGTCGTGCAAGAGACGATGATCGCCGTCTGGAAGAGCGCGAAGAGTTATAAGGAGCAGAGCCAAGTGTCGAGCTGGATCTTAGGGATCGCGCGCAATAAAGCGCTCGATCGCGCGCGGGCGCGCCAGCGCGAGCCAGAACTCTTGCAAGAGAGGCTCGACCGACGGATGTCAATGCGTGCCACACCTGAGCAGATTGTCCGGCGCGAGACCCAGGTCGAGCGCGTGCGCGCAGCTCTAGACCGACTCTCCCCAGAGCACCGCGAAGTGATCATGCTCGCATTCTATAACGATCTGTCGTACTCAGAGATCGCGCAGATTCTAAACTGCCCTGAGGGCACGGTGAAGAGCCGGGTCTACTATGCCAAAGAGCAGCTCAAGAAGATTCTCGGCGCGGGCGGTGAGATTGTATGAGATTTCGCTGTGCTCAAGAGCTGAGAGAACTTCTGCCCTGGTACGCCAACGGCACACTCACCGAAGAAGAGCGCAGGAGAGTTGAGACGCATCTCGCTCGGTGTGAGCGCTGTCGGCGCGAGCTTCGGGAGATTCAGCACGTCAAAGAGCTTGTCGCTCTCAGCGTCGAGAGCGTTCCAGAGCCATCAGAGGAGCTTCTCGCTCGGACAGTTGAACGAATTCACTCTCACGAGCGACATACGATAGCCCAGCTCAGTTGGCAGATCTTCGCGCTGGGGTTTTCGCTCGGTGTGCTCTATGAGCGCGGCCGAGTGAAGCTCGAGCCGGAGATCGAAGCCCTGGGCTGGGAGCTGAAACGAAGAAAGAGGTGAACAGAGATGGCGAAGGAAGAGTGGGGGCCAGAAGAAGTGGCTCTGATCTTGGACAAGGTGGCCGAGAAGATCCCGGCGCTTCTGAAGGGCTTGCGAGACGCGGTCTACTCCGCAGAGGCCGGCGAGCAGTTTGGTAAGGCCGTCGGGGCTTTCTATAGCGAGCTGATCAAGCAGGGCATCCCTCAAGAGCAAGCGATGGAGATGGCCAAGAACTATATGATCAGTCTGAGAGATTTGGCCAAGCCCAGCTTGAAGCTGGGAGAGAAAGAGGTCGAGAAAGAGCTGAAGAAGGAGTCATAGGCTATGCGGGCGTGGCGCTGGGCCAGAACGGTTCTGTTGGCTCTATGGACAGCAGAGAGCTTGCTCTTGCGGTTGGGCTGGCTGGTGCTCACGCTGAAGTGGAGCAAATACTGGGCAGTCCGGCGCTACGAGCGTGAGCTAAGACGAGCTGGCCTGCCCAGCTCAGTCGTGCGTGAATTAGTCACAGCGTACAACATATCGCTTGGTGACTTGGTGCGAGGAGGCTGGCGACGGGTGCCAAGACGCCGAAAGTAGCTACTATTGATGATTTACGTCTAAACCCTTGACAAACGTAACAGTGTTATGTTACAATGACGCCATCAAAGCTAAAGGAGGTTGCAATGTTCAGCATCTTCGACGAGCTGTGGATCGGGATGGCAGCGAAGGAGAAGCAAGAGCGCCTTGCGCGCGAGGCGGCGTTGCGAGAGCTTTTTGAGGAAGCCAAGGCGCATCGAGAAGAATCGCAGGGTGGGAGGACTTCGTGGATGCAGTTTCTCGCTCTAGCCATCAAAGCCTTCGGCAACAACGGCCAGATGCACTGGAAGCTCTAAATTTTTTTTGATTTGCTAAACAAAACAGTGTTATGTTATAATGGGCTCGCGGGGCCGAAGGCCCAAGGAGATCGGTTATGGTTGAAGAAGAGCTGATCAGCAAGAAGGAAGTCCTAGAGCTCACGGGGATCTCTTACGGGCAGTTCTATCGGTGGAAGCGCGAGGGGCTCATTCCAGAAGCGTGGTTCATTCGCAAATCAACTTTCACGGGGCAAGAGACTTTTTTGCCCAAGCAGAAAATCCTAGAGCGCATCGAGAAGATCAAAGCGTTGAAAGACACAAAATCTTTGGAGGAGATCGCGCAGCTGCTCTCTCCAGAGCTGAAAGACAGACGCTTTGAGCGCGATGAGGCCCTAAGACTTGGCTGGCTCAGCAAGGAAGTTGTAGAGTACTATGAGACGATTCGCAAAGAGACGGGGCCGTTCAGCTTTCGGGAGTTGATTTTTTTAGCCGTGATCGAGACGCTGCGCAAGCACGAGCTCGACCCCGAAGAGCTGAATCTCGTGCTCTCGACGCTTTTGGCGAGCGATTTTGCCAAGCTCCAATCGAGGGAGTTCCTCTGGACTCTCGCGGTGGTGAGGAAGGAGCTGCCGGGGAGCTTCGCGCTGACGGGGCGCAAGCCTCATCTGAGCTTCTGCGTGCTCTTCTCGCAGGAGTGTCTCTTCGACCCGCAGACGCACCCCGTCGCCAAGGTCGAGTTGAACAAAGTTTTAGAAGAAGTGAAGCTGAAGCTGGGGGCGCTGTGAACCCTTTTCGCTCACGATACGACAGACTGACAGCACAAAGGAGGTCGCTGTGAAGATACGTGTCGGGGACTGGGAAGCGAGCGGCTGGCTGGGCTGGCTCATTGCCGTTCCCGTGCTCGTGTTCGTCGGGTTGGTGCTCATTCCCATTCTGTTGGGGATTGGGGCGTTCGTTGTGGGGATCTTGCTCTTTGTGGGCGTGATCGTCTTGGGAGCGGTTGGCTTGGCACTTCTGCCCATTGTGGGGATTCCGTTACTCATCTTGGCTCCGCTGCTCCTGCCGTTGGTGATCGTCGGGCTGGTCGTGAGCGTCTTAGCGGGCTCGCCGATCTTGATCTTTCTCTTTGCAGCGGCGTTGGTCTATCTCATCTATCGGTGGTGGCAGGCACGGCACTAGGAGGAAGCCATGTCAGAACAGAAGCGCACAAACGTCCATCTGGCGGGCTCTGGACGCATCAGCGGCGGCTATTATGATACTGTCACGGTCGCCGGTTCGGGGCGGATCGAGGGCGACGTCGACGCCAATCTCATCAAGGCGGCAGGCTCCTGTCGCATTGACGGGGACGTCAAGACCAAGGAGCTGAAGACGGCTGGCTCGTGTCGGGTGGCGGGCGACGTCAAAGCCGAGCTGATGAAGACTGCCGGCTCGTGCGTCATCGAAGGGGACGTACAAGCTGACGAAGTGAGGATCGCTGGGACGCAGACGGTCGAGGGCGCTTTACGTGCGAAAGAGATCATCAGCGCGGGCTCGTTGAAGGTGAGCGAGGACGTCGAAGCTGAGAAGTTTCTGTCGCGCGGGAGCTTTGAGATCAGCGGGTTGCTTTCAGCAGAAGAGATCAAGATCGAGCTGGGCGGCGGAAAAGTCTCAGAGATCGGGGGGACGCGCATTGAGGTGCGGCGGCGCGGCCGGTCGTTTTGGGATTGGCGGCGGGAGCCGCGCGTGCATATTCACACGCGGCGCGGGCCGGAGGGCTTGGGCGAGACGTTGGAGAGCATCTTTGAAGAGCTGGGGCGCATCGGAGAAGAAGTCGAGCGCGCTGTGGGCGAGGGATTAGGTCATGCGTTTGGGTGGCCAGGGAGACACGAAACTGGCTATTTGGAAGCCGACACCATCGAGGGCGATGAAATTTTTTTAGAGAACACGAGAGCGCGGGTCGTCCGGGGAAAGAAGATCCAGATCGGCGAGGGCTGCGAGATCGAGACCGTCGAATACTCAGAGAGTGTAGAGATCGCACCGGGGGCAGGTGTAAAGCATCAGACAAAAGTCTAATCTTTCACCTTTCTCCGAAATCACTCGATGGAAATTGGCAGAGGCAAGCAGTGAAACCCATTCGACTATCTGATCATGCTCGAGGGTACATGTTGCGGCGGGGCTTCACGATCGCTGAAGTGGAGGAAGCCATCCGCACAGCTCCGTGGGGGCCGGCCGAGCTGGGACGTTTGGAGTGTCGCAAAGACTTTCCTTATGGGAAAGAATGGAACGGACACGTCTACACAACCAAGCAAGTCCGACCAATCTTCATTGAGGAAGAGCATGAGATTGTCGTCGTGACTGTCTACACGTACTATTTCTAGTAAGGAGCGTGAAGAGATGAGAATCACTTATGACGCCGAAGTGGATGCCCTCAGCATCGTCTTTCGCGAGACGACAGTGACTACCAAACACTTAGCCGAGGGCATCGCTGCTGAATACGATGCGCAGGGACGCTTGGCTGGTATCGAGATCCTCGATGCTCTGAAGCGCTTCGGGGATGCGCAAACTCTGCGGCAAGTAGTGCTCGAGGGGGTTGGGCCGACGGTAAAAGCTTAAGCGCGATACTCAGATTCAGAAGAGATGAACGGCAGGAGCCAAGAGTATGAACAAAAAGGGTAGTCTTTCGATCGCTGGGGCGGGCAAGGCCACGGGCGGCCTCTATGAGGGCGTCACGATCTCTGGAGCCGGCAGAGTCGAGGGCGACGTAGAAGCTGAGTCGGTCGAGATCTCCGGCGCGGGGAAGATCGCTGGAAGAGTCAAAGCGAGCAGAGTCTCACTGGCCGGGGCGTGCACGATCGTCGGGGCTGTCATCGCGCAGAAATTCGACGCGGCTGGGGCGTGGAGAGTCAACGGTGACGTCCAGAGCGAGATTTTCAAAGCTGCCGGAGCGGGCAGCGTTGAAGGAAGCGTGCAGACTCAAGAGTTCTCCAATGCCGGGACGGTGAAGATCGCCAAGAATCTTCGAGCGCAGCGCGCCAAGTTCAGCGGGGTCTTCAAAGCCGGCGGAGACGTCGAAGCGTCGGCGCTTCGCGGGAGTGGAGCCTTCCGTATTGAGGGGCTTTTGGCAGCCGATCAGGTGGAGCTTGAACTGAGTGAGCGCTCGTGGGCACGGGAGATCGGTGGGGAGCGCATCACCGTGCGCAAGAGGGGATCGTGGTGGGGGTGGCTCGCGCGCTGGTGGGGACGCCAGATCGAGCTTTCTGCTGACTCAATCGAAGCCGATGAGATCTACCTTGAAGCGACGATTGCGAAGGCCGTGCGTGGCAAGCGGATCGCTCTTGGGCCGGGGTGTCGGATCGAGCGCGTCGAGTATTCGGAGTCGCTCCAGCTAAATCCAGAAAGTGCCGTGAGAGAGCAGGTGCGCATATAGGGCGGTTTCAGTAATCTATAGCTTATGGAACTAACAGAGCTCCAAGAGAAGCTGGTCGAGTATGCGCGGGCCAAAGGGGTTGCGGTTCTCTACTTGTTTGGTTCGGCTGCCCACGGCCAGATGGGCAAGCTCAGCGATATAGACGTAGCAGTGCTTCTGCCCGAAAGGGAACCCTCACCCCCGGAGGGAGAGGGGAGCAAGGGGAGGGGGAGGAAAGAGATCGCCGATGAAGAATACTTTGACACGCGCCTCCAGATGACGCTGGAGTTGATGGAGCTTTTGGGCACGAGCGAGGTGGATCTCGTTATTCTCAACCAAGCGCCGCCTCTTTTGAAATACAACGTTGTCGCTGGAGGGAAAGCCCTGTACAGCCGAGATGATCGAGAACGGGGTCGCTTTGAGAGCCGCGCGATCGTGGAGTATCTCGATTTCAAGCCGATCTTGGATGTGCAGTTTGAGTATCTGAAGCGTCGTCTCAAGGAAGGGAGGTTCGGTGTTCGACCGCAATACCGTCCAAGAACGCTTGAAAAAGCTTGAGGAGCAGGTGATCTTGCTCCGCGAGGTGCAACGGGTCAGCAAGGAGAAGTTCCTCGCCGATCCGCGCGAGCATGTCTATGCGCTCCATCTACTGCAAACAGCTATTCAAGCGATGATAGATATCGGGACACATCTCGTCTCCGGCCTAAACTTGGGGCGGGTAGAGACGTATCGAGATATCGCGCGGCTGTTGGTAGAGGGGGGCATCATCCCTGAACAATTCCGCCCCAAGTTCGAGAGCATGATCGGCCTAAGAAATTTGATCATTCACGAGTATCTGAAGATCGAGCTTGAGAGAATTTATGCAATCCTTCAAGACAATTTAGAAGACCTAGTAGAGTTCGCTCAGCATGTCGAGATATTTCTGGCGAGGTGATCACTGATGCAGCGTCGTGGGTTCTTCATCGGGTTTGACTTGCCCTTTGGGTTCTACATGCATCGTGGGCCGTTCCGGGCGTTCGAGCCGTGGCGCTTCCCGCGCCGCGAGGAGTACCTCAAGATGCTTGAGGAGTACAAGCGCGACCTTGAAGAGTACAAAGCCGAGATTGAAGAGGAACTGAAAGAAGTCACGGAAGAGATCGAAAGATTGAAGAGATGAGCAGTATCAATCGCCGGCAGCCCTCGGGAATGCTGGGCTTCTCTATCATCTGGTTTGGGCAGCTCGTCTCGCTGACGGGTTCAGGGATGACCGTCTTCGCTCTGACACTGTGGGCCTGGCAGGTCACCGGATCAGCTACAGCATTAGCTCTGATGAGCTTCTTTTTTATGGGACCCACTGTGTTCATGAGCCCTATCGCTGGAGCGCTCGTAGACCGCTGGAGTCGCAAGTTTGTGATGATACTGACAGATGCGGCCAGCGGACTGGCGACGCTTTCAGTCTTGCTGCTCTATCTCTCTGCACACTTACAGATTTGGCATCTCTACGCAGTTGCAGCAGTCGTTGGGGCTTTTCAGGCTTTTCAGTGGCCCGCCTACTCGGCGACGATCAGCGTGATGGTGGACAAAAAACACTACGGGCGGGCCAACGGCATGATGTCGCTGGCCGAGTCCGCGTCGGCTATTGCTGCCCCGCTCTTGGCAGGAATGCTCATCGGCTCCATCGGCATTGCCGGCGTGATGACGATAGATCTGATCACGTTTCTCTGTGCTATCGCAACGCTTGCTAGTGTGCACATTCCCCAGCCGGCTAAAGTCACTGTTGCCCTGAGCCCGCAAAAGAGCTCGCTCGTGCAGGAATCGCTCTATGGGTTTCGATATATCCTGCAGCGTCCCAGCCTGTTGGGGTTGCAGCTGACGCTGATGGCGACAAATCTTCTCGCAGCGTTCGCCTATGGGGTGATGAGCCCGATGATCTTAGCCCGCACGGGGAACGACGCTCAAGTGTTGGGCACGGTGCTCTCTGTAAGCGGCGTTGGCGGTGTGATCGGAGGTTTCGTGATGAGTCTGTGGGGCGGGCCGAAACGGAGGGTGCACGGCTTGCTGGGAGGCTTAGCGTTGGAGAGCCTGTTGGGGGTGACGTTGCTCGGGCTGGGGCGGGCGCTTCCAATATGGGCTGGAGCGGCCTTCTGCTCGGCGTTTCTCATCCCCATCATTAATGGGTCCAATCAAGCGATCTGGCAGAGCAAGGTTGCGCCTGATGTGCAAGGACGAGTCTTCGCCGTGAGAAGGTTGATCGCACAAGTGACGTCGCCGGTGGGGGTCGTGATCGCTGGGCCGTTGGCGGATTTTGTCTTCGAGCCGGCAATGCGCACGGAGAGCGTGCTGAGGGATCTCTTTGAGGGACTGGTAGGTGGTGGGCCGGGGGCTGGGATGGGGCTGATGTTCGTGCTGGCCGGTCTGTTAGGGGTGATTGTCGGCTTGGGCGGGTATCTCTTCAGGGTCGTGCGCGATGCCGAGAGCATTCTGCCCGATCACGATACGCTCGTCGCCGTAGAGCGAGCAGAGAAAGGAGCTCACTGATGGCTGCCCAGAACGCGCTCCACGTGAAGAATCTCACAAAGATCTATCGCAGTCGCCGCCGAGGCGACACAGTCGCTGTCGATGACGTCTCGTTCAGCGTCCGTAAGAATGAAGTCGTCGGTCTGTTGGGGCCCAACGGCGCGGGAAAGACGACTATTATAAAGTCCATCTGCACGATCCTTCGCCCCACCTCCGGGGAGATCTGGGTCGATGGGGCCGATGCGATCAGAAACCCCCGAGCGGCCCTTGAGAAAGTCACAGCGGTGCTCGAGGGCAATCGCAATATCTATTGGCGGCTCACCGTCAGGGACAATTTAGAGTTCTTCGCGGGCCTGCAGGGCCAGTCGCTGCGCTCCGTCAGGAGCTATATTGATGAACTGATCGAGATGTTCGGTCTGAAGGAGAAAGTTCACGAGCAAGCGCGGGCGCTGTCGCGGGGGATGCAGCAGAAACTCGCGGTCGCGTGTGCGCTGGTCAAGCGCACGCCCATTCTCTTATTAGACGAGCCGACGCTGGGGCTCGACGTCGAGACGAGCTATGAGCTGCGCTGGATTCTCAAACGCATGGCTGAGCAGGGCCAGCGCACGATTCTCTTATCGAGCCACGATATGAACGTCGTCCAAGACATCTGTGAAAGAGTTATTATTATCAATCGCGGCAAGATCGTGGTAGATGACAGAATAGAGAATCTGAAGAGGCTCTTTTCGGCGAGCGCCTATCGCTTTGAGATCGCAGGGCAGCTGAGCCCGCAGCAAGAGCAGAGGCTCAAAGAGCAGTTTGACCTCATAAAGATTACTGCGAACGATCAACGCACGGTCATCGAGGCCGAGCTGCTCGACGCACGCAGAGTCTATGAGATCATTGACGTGTTGCAGAGCAACGGCTGTCAGTTAGAGTCCGTAGGGAAGCAATACCCAGATTTAGAAGAGATCTTCCTCAAGATCGTAAAGGGTGAAGAGAAGAAGTGAGTTTATTTGAGCAACTTGAGGCGTCGCAGATCGTTCTCCGTCCATCCGGCATCGATGATCATGGCTTTCAAAGTGCCCGGACGGAAGGTGTCGCCGGGGCGATGAAAGGCCACGGTCACCGTTCGCCCGTCGGGATGGCGGTATGTCCGATGGCTCCCCTTCTGACGGACGAAGACAAAGCCGTCTCGGAGCAAGGCGCGCACAAACTTTCGTGCCGTGACGGTGCGCGGCAGCATCATACATTGACCGCAACTACAGGAGAGGACTTGACCTCGACATCGGGCTCAGTCGGAATGGGATCTCCCGCTTGGAGGAGGGCTTCCACATGACATTGTACAGCCTCTTGAATATTCTGCAGAGCTTCTTCGTAGGTATAGCCCCAGCTGTGGCAGCCCTTCAACGCCGGACAATAGGCATGAAAGACGTCTTCATCAGGCTCAATCACTACGCGAAAGATATAAGACCGTCTCGGCGTCTTCAAGGCCCTCGCGCGCTTCATAGTAAGCTTATCATACACGAAGGAGGAGCTATCTAACAAGGAGGCCCCCATGAGATATCTCTACTTGCTCAAAGCGATGATGAAGAAGAACTTTCTCATCATCTGGCGCTATCCGTTCAATCTAGTTGCGGGGATCATCAGCATCATGATGATCTTTCTCGTCATCTTCTACGGGGCCAAGTTCATCGGCGGGGGCAACCCTGGCTTTGGCAATACATTAGAAGGCATCGTCATGGGCTTTATGCTCTGGACGTTTATTATCTTTGCGTTCTCTGATCTGACGTGGGATTTCATCAACGAAGCCCAGCAAGGCACGTTAGAGCAGCTTTATATGTCCCCCTTGGGATTTGGCTGGGTGAGCGCGAGCTATATTCTCTCGTTCTTGATTATTAATTTAACTCTTACGTTAGGGCTCTTCGTGCTCATGATGGCCGTGACGGGCAAGTGGCTCCATCTCGATTTTGCGAGTCTCATCCCGCTGATGCTCCTGACGGTGTGGGGCGTGTACGGTTTCGGGTTTGCCATGGGAGGGTTGGCACTGGTCTTCAAGCAAGTGCAGGCGGTCTTTCAGATCTTTCAGTTCGTGTGGGTGGCGCTGGTCATCGCGGCCAGTGCCTTGGAGACGTTCCCCTGGGCGAAGTTTCTCCCCGTGACCTGGGGTGTGCATCTGATCGGGCGAGTTTTGATCAAGGGGCAGTCGCTCTATGCGATGCCACTGACGGACGTAGCGTTCTTGGCAGCAGTATCGGGGGGGTACTTCGTGCTCGGCTACATGCTCTTTAAGCGTTTGGAGGGCGTGGCTCGCGACCGCGGGCTGCTAGGACACTATTAAATATCGTGCTGGAGCAACTTCTCCACCGCATAAGCCCGCGCTCGGTCGTGCTCGTTCTCGGCGCGACCGACGTGGGCAAGACGACGCTCATCCGCCAGCTCCACCAGAGACTGGGAGGCGAGGTCATCGACGCCGATGTGGGGCAGAGCTGGCTCGGCCCGCCGGCGTGTATCTCCCGCGGCCGAGTCTCTCATGAGCGCGTTCACGTGAGCTTGAGCTACTTTGTGGGGGACATCTCCCCCCGAGGGAACTTCTTGGAAGTGCTCAGTGGGGTCGCGTACTGCCTGCGTGATGCGGCTCGGCCCGTGTTCATCGATACCGACGGGTACATCACCGGCGAGGCCGCACGCGCCTACAAGAGCGAGCTCATTCAGCTTGTCCGGCCCGATCTGCTCGTGCTGCTGCACCGCGCTGGGGAGCTTTCGTACTATAAGCTCTACGCCCATCACGGCATCACCGTGATAGAAGTCCCCGTCACGCACACGGGGAGCAAGTCGCGCCAGGAGCGCATCCAGGCGCGCGAGGCTGCGTTCAGAGACTACTTTCAGAGCGCTCGCCTGCGCCAATGGAGCTTGGCCAAGCTTGGCGTGGAGCGCTCGCTCATCGGTCACGGGGAGCCTCTCGACGTCACGCTGCTCTCCAATCTTCTCGCGTGTCCCGTGAGAGCCGCGTGGCGCTTGCCCCCAACAGCAACGCTGGTCGTGGAGCGCTGGCCCTTCTCCGTCGCTGAAGCGCAGCGCGCTCTGGGGGTCGAGTCGCTCTCGGTGCTGCTGTGGGAGGACCTAAAAGACTCATTAGTCAGCTGCTGCGTAGGAGGGCATCTTGCCGGCTTAGGGATCGTGCACGAGCTTTCGGGAGAGACGATCTCGATCTGGACGCCTGTGGAGCGCGCCACGACCATTCAGTGGGGGGCGTTGAAAGTCTTCCCTGACGGGCGCCACCTGCGCCAGCGCGGCTCTAGGGCAGCTTCTGCCGAAGAGTGATTAATTCTATCAAGCTTTTGGCGGCTTCAGCGCCCTTATAGACCCGTGCCCAGGCTTGCTCCTCAGTGTAGGGCGTCAGCACGCCAAAGACTATAGGAGTATCGCATTCTAACGTCAGGCGCATCAGCCCGTCGGTCACCGCACGGGCGATCTGCTCAAAGTGTGCTGTCTCCCCTTTGATCACGCAGCCCAAGGGGAGAATCCCGTCATACCTCCCCGATTGTGCAAGGCGTTTCACTACTGCAGGAAGCTCAAATGCCCCCGGCACCCAGATCACGTCCACAGCCAAAACCCCCGCCTCCCCAAGCTGCTCTTGCGCCGCTTTGAGCATCTCCTGCGTGATCTCGTGGTTGAATCGGCTGACGACGACCGCGATCTTAAGGCTCATTGGCGAAGTCAGCGAAGATCGCATCGAGCTGATGCCCCAGCTTCTCTTTCTTCGTCTTCAGGTACTCATAGTTATAGGGGTTGGGCGAGACGAGGATGGGAAGTTGCTCGACGATCTTGATCCCGTAGGCTTCGATCCCCACGAGCTTCTTGGGGTTGTTCGTCAAGATTCTGATGGTGCTGAGCCCCAAATCCTTGAGGATCTGCACGCCGATCCCGTATTCGCGCAGATCTTCTTTGAAGCCCAATTGGCGATTGGCTTCCACGGTGTCGAGGCCCTTGTCCTGGAGGTGGTAGGCTTTGATCTTATTGCCTAGGCCGATGCCGCGCCCCTCTTGACGCAAGTAGAGAAAGACCCCTTGGCCCTCGTCAGCGATCCGGCGCAAGGCTTGGCGCAGCTGCTCACCGCAGTCGCACTTGAGCGACCCGAAGACGTCCCCCGTCAGACACTCCGAGTGCACCCGAACGAGCACGTTCTC
>JBBISQ010000048.1:0-12071 GCA_037441155.1 Candidatus Fraserbacteria bacterium | reverse complement strand
GAGTAGAAATACCAGCGCACGGCGTCCGCGCCAAATCTGTTGATCATATCCCACGGATCGAGCACGTTTCCCAAGCTCTTGCTCATCTTGCGGCCTTGGGCATCCAAGCCCATCAAGTTCACCACGACGTGCTTGAACGGGTGCGGGTAGGGATGATCTTCATAGAGCAGCGTGCTGGTGACGAGAAGCGAATAGAACCAGCCGCGCGTCTGGTCCACCCCCTCGGCGATGAAGTCCGCGGGGAACTGTTGCTTGAAGATCTCGTGGTTCTCGAAGGGGTAGTGCCACTGAGCCGTGTGCATCATCCCCGAGTCGAACCAACAATCTATGACATAGGGGACGCGCCGCATCGTGCCGCCACAGGGGCAGCGCAGGAGCACCTCGTCGATCCAGGGCCGATGGAACTCGACCGTGCGCGCCTTCTCTTGGTCAAGAGAGAGCTCGATCAACTCTTGGCGACTGCCGATGCAGCGCTCTCTGTGACACCGCTCACACACCCACAAGGGCAGCGGCGTCCCCCAATAGCGATCCCGCGAGAGCGCCCAGTCCTTCATGGTCTCCAAGAAATTCCCGAAGCGCCCATCGCGAAAATGCTCTGGGTGCCAGTGAATGTGCTTGTTGTTCTCGATGATCTCCTTCTGCTTCGCGGTCGTCTTGATGAAGTACGAGTCGCGGGCGTAGTAGAGCAGAGGCGTCTTGCAGCGCCAGCAGAACGGGTACTCGTGCTCGTAGGAGCTTTCTTTATATAGCAGCCCGCGCTGCTTGAGGTCTTGGATGATGACAGCGTCGGCGTCCTTGACGAATTTTCCAGACGCGAGCGCAAACTTTTCCGTGAACTTGCCCTCCAAGTCCACGGGGTTGACGAAGGGCAGCTGTTCCGTTTGGCCGAGAGCAAAGTCTTCTTCACCGAACGCCGGGGCGATGTGCACGATCCCCGTGCCGTCTTCGAGCGAGACGAAGTCCGCAGCCACGACACGATACGCCGTGGGATCGTCGCTGAGCCGATACGCGGGCTCATAGCGCATCCCCACCAGCTCTTCCCCTGAGAACGTCTCGAGGATCTCATGGGGCTCATCAAGGACCGACTCGACCAGATCCCTGGCGAGAATGAACGTCTCGGTGCCGACTCTGACCGTGGCGTACGAGAACTTCGGCCCGACGGCTATGGCGACATTGCTGGGCACCGTCCAGGGGGTTGTCGTCCAGACGAGAAAGTAAGAGTTGGCCAGTTCGCGGGGTGGCAAGTTCCGAGCTTCCGAACTTTCGAACTCGCGAACTTTTAATTTGAAGAATATCGAGGGGTCTTTGGTTATCTCATACCCTTGGGCGACTTCGTGCGAGCTGAGCGCTGTGCCGCAGCGCGGGCAGTAGGGCAGCACTTTATGCCCTTTGTAGAGCAGCCCTTTCTCCCAGATCTTCTTCAGCGCCCACCAGACGCTCTCGATGTACTCATTTGTATATGTGATATAGGCGTTTTCCAGATCGATCCAAAAGCCCATGCGCTGGATAAATCGCTCCCACTCGCTCTTATAGAGCCAGACGCTCTCTCTACACTTCTGCGCGAATTTGTCTAGGCCGAACTGTTCGATCTCGGCTTTGCTTTGCAGCCCCAGGCTCTTTTCGACCTCGAGCTCGACGGGCAGCCCATGGGTGTCCCAACCGCCCTTGCGCAGGACGTAATACCCCTTCATCGTCCAATATCTGGGAAAGAGATCTTTGTTGACGCGAGCCATCAGGTGCCCCACGTGGGGTTTTCCATTGGCCGTAGGCGGCCCTTCGTAGAAGACATAGGGCTTTTTGTCTCGTGTCTGTTGCAGGCTCTTCTCAAAGATGGCGGCCTGCTCCCAGAACTTCAGCACAGCATCTTCGAGCGCCAACGGGTCGGGCAGCTTCTCGTACTTTGGCATCACGCAGGCCACCTCCATAAAGCACAGTAATAGAATTTGCCGGGGGAATGATACTGCACTCGCTCCGGGACGTCAAGCGTGCTCCTAGTTGTCTTGCGCTCCCAGCCGGTGCTACTTGGCCACGCTACGGTGCTTCAAGCACGTATGAGCTGCAAGACACCTCATGGGTGTGGGGCCTTGGGCTGGTTGTGCTCGTGGTGCTCGTCTTGGCTGTGAGCGTGTGGGCGTTTGCGAGCAGTCGTCGCCTTGGCGACGGAACCGTGAAGCTCCCTTTCTTGGCTGTGGGCGTCATCCCGTTGGAATGGGCTGCCTTTCTCCCAGTCCCGGTTTCGTTAGGGTTTTCCGGCTTGGTCGGCAGAACAGAACTACCCTCGTCTTGGGCGCAGGGCTCTTCTTGGTTGCGATTGCGCTCCTGCCATTGGTGCTCACGCGGCTGAGCGGGCTGACAGCGTATTTCCTGGGAGGCACAGGGGTTCTCATCCTCACAGGGGTGCTGTGGGATGCCTATCGTCGCGCGCGGATGGATCTCCCGTGTGTAGGTGTCTACCGCCTGCTCTATATTACGATGGCATCGTGGTAGAACCGCTATCTTGCCCAGTGCCAGCCCAGGGCAATGAGCCCCAGGGCGAGACAGTAGAGCGCAAACGGGGTCAGACGGCGCTCGCGCAAGAATCGCATTAAGAAGCAAATCGCGATCACGCCCGACAGAAACGCAACAGCCGTCCCAGCAAGATAACTCCCCCACAGAGCCCCGTGCGCTGCCGGATCGGCCAAGGCCTCTCCAAGCTTCAGGAGCGTCGCGCCTATAATAGCGGGGATGAAGAGCAAGAACGAAAACTCAGCAGCGTCAGTGCGGCGCAGCCCGCAGAGCAGCCCCATCGCAATCGTGCTCCCACTGCGCGAAATCCCCGGCAAGACGGCAACCCCCTGCGCCAGCCCCACCCAGAGCGCCTCTCGCCAACCGAGCTGCTCTAGCGGCTTTGCGCCAGCACCCCCGCGATGCTCCACATAGAAGAGCACGCTTGCAGTGACGAGCAACCCCAGCCCTACTGCCCAGCTCCGCGCAAACGCTGCCTCGGCGACAGAATCGAGCGCCAGCCCCAAGATCCCCGTCGGGATCGAACCAACGATCAGCATCAAGAGCAGTCTTAAGTCTTCCCCCCCGCGCAAGGGCGCGAGCGCCAAGCGCCACACCCGGTGACGAAAGACCCAGAGCACCGAGAGCAGCGTGCCAAAGTGCACAAAGATATCGAAGACAATCCCCGGCTTGTGCACGCGAAAGAGCTGCTCGGCCAGCGCCAAGTGCCCAGAGCTACTGATGGGCAAAAACTCCGTCAGCCCCTGCAACAGCCCTAAGAGCAGAAACGGCAGCATCGCCTATCTTACTCAGAGACTGGCTTATGCTCAAGAGACGTGCTATAATGCAGACAAGAATACTCTGGCTTTGTGCCCTAAGGAGTCCCATGAGCGGATATCTCTTCACATCGGAATCGGTAGCCGAAGGCCACCCTGATAA
The DNA here is from genome assembly GCA_037441155.1 of Candidatus Fraserbacteria bacterium. Taxonomy (GTDB): domain Bacteria; phylum Bipolaricaulota; class Bipolaricaulia; order RBG-16-55-9; family DRXL01; genus JANXCC01. The sequence continues at coordinate 8,648 of JBBISQ010000048.1, read as the reverse complement.
AATGTGTGATGCTATCTCGGACGCGATCCTAGACGCCGTCCTCGCCCAAGACCCCCACGCCCGTGTCGCTTGCGAGACGTTTGCGACCAATGGGCTGGTCTTGATCGCCGGGGAGATCACGACCACGGCTCGCGTAGATTACGCAAAGATCGCCCGCGAGACGATCCGAAAGATCGGCTACGATAGGCCCGAGTACGGCTTCGACGCCGATCACTGCGGGATGCTCGTCTCCATTCACGAACAATCACCCGACATTGCTCAAGCTGTTATCAAGTCATCCTCAGAAGACCCCTATGATGCCATCGGCGCGGGCGATCAGGGAATCATGTACGGCTATGCTTGCAAAGAGACTCCCGAGCTGATGCCGCTTCCTATCATGCTCGCCCACGCGCTGGTGCGCAAGCTCGCGGAGCTGCGCCGCAGTAAGAAGCTCCCCTATCTGCGCCCCGATGGCAAATCCCAAGTGACGATCGAGTACGACGAGAAGGGCCATCCCCTGCGGGCGCACACCGTGGTGCTCTCGGCCCAACACGACGGGGACGTCCCCCACGAGCAAATCCGACGCGACCTGACTGAGCAGGTCGTGCGCCCTGTCCTGGGGGAGTGGCTTGACGCAAAGACAGTAATCTTAGTGAATCCGTCGGGGCGGTTTGAGGTGGGCGGCCCCTGCGGCGACACAGGGATGACCGGGCGCAAGATCGAAGTCGACACCTACGGGGGCTACGGCAGCCACGGCGGCGGCGCCTTTTCCGGGAAAGACCCAACGAAAGTCGATCGTTCGGCAAGTTACTACGCCCGCTATGTTGCAAAGAATATCGTTGCTGCAGGATTGGCGGCCGAGTGTGAAGTCCAAGTCGCTTATGCGATTGGGCAAGCTCGTCCCTTGGCCATCACGGTTGATACGTTCGGCAGCGGAAAGCTCCCCAATGGGGAGCTGGCCCGGCTTATTCAGGAGCACTTTGACTTCCGTCCCGCTGCTATTATTGAGCGCTTGAATCTCCGTCGGCCCATCTACGCACCGTTGGCAGCCTATGGGCACTTTGGCCGGAGCGATCTCGATCTCCCGTGGGAGCGCACCGACAAAGCCGAAGCGCTGCGCACAGCCGGGGGCTGTTGACTCCAACGTGATCCCAGTTACATTGTCGCCCCGGCTTGATGTGTTATAATGCTCTCAGAGCGTGATCAGTGAAGGAGGCTTTCTCTATGGGTCGCATGAGTGCAAAGATTCTTCTGATGAGCGTGGGCCTGCTCTGTTTGTTCGTCGCCGTGCCGAATGCCCAGAATACCGTCACCGTCCAGCTCGTGATCATCATGGACGGTTCGGGCAGCATTGCCAACGCAGACTTTATAACAATGATCAACGGGATTGCCAACGCCATCTCTGACCCTACCGTCGTGCCTCACAATGGCACGGTTGAGTTTGGGTTAGTGCAATTTGCTGGCAATGTGACGGATCAAACTACCAGGATACCAGGAGCTCGGACCGAAGTTCCCATGACAGTCATCACGGCGCAAAGTATCGGGAGCATTGCGGAACGGGTAAGAGCTACAGTGAAGGGCGGTGGCTTCACGCCGATGGTCTCGGGGATTCGTCTTGCTGCTACGATGATCACCGGGAACAAAGCGCGCCCTGGGGCACGTCAAGTTTTTAATGTCATCTCCGACGGTCAGCCCAATATGCCATCTCCCCCATCAGAAGCCAAGAGACAAACTCTGGAAGCGCGGGACGAGGCCGTGAAAGCCGGGCTCGATCAGCTCGATGCCGAGGGCATCGGCACTGTGGAAGAAGAGCCGGAGTTTAAAGACTTCTTGCTGCAACTAGCATGGCCGCAGCCAGGTGTTATAGCGCCCCCCTTCCCGCCTGGTCACCAGAACGGCTTCGTAATCATCGTTAGGACCTTTGCGGATCTCGAAGACGCCCTGAAACAGAAATTGATCGCGACCATCAATGAGCCTCCCGTAGCCGACCCCGGCCCGACCCCCGACGGCAAGCCCGATACCGAGCCGTACAAGTGCAACACCGGGCAAACCATCACGCTTGATGGCTCCGGCTCGTTCGATCCTGATGGCCAGATCGCAAAGTACGAGTGGGATTTTAACGGCGATGGCAAACCCGACGCTACAGGACCGAAAGTCAGCTTCACCTGCCCCACAGCGCCGGGGAGCGTCACAATCAAACTGATCGTCACTGACGGCGCTGGAACTACGAATACAGCTCAGCAGACTATTACAGTGACACAGGCCCCTCCGCCCAATCAGCCGCCCACAGCCAGCTGTGGCACCGTCCCAGCTGAAGTCCTCGTCGGCCAGACGGTTGCTCTTGACGGCTCCGGCTCCTCCGACCCTGAAGGGAAAGCTCTCAATTATCAATGGGCGTTCCTCAGCAAGCCTACCGATAGCCAAGCTGTGATCGCCGATCCCACAGCTGCTGTGACCTCGTTCAAGGCCGATAAAGAAGGCTCGTACTCCGTCAGACTAACTGTCAGAGACCCCGAAGGCGCGAGCGCTTCATGCACGCTCTCTGTCGAAGCCAAGAAGCTCACCCCCGGAGGCCGCGATGAACTCGGCTCGATGAAGCGTGATATCATCGAGCACGGGCGAATGTTGAGTCTCTCGAAGCCCCTTGAAGATTTGCGCTTAGCTCTCAATCTCCTCAATAGCTTCGGTGCATACGAACGGGCCCGCCAACTCATCGCTCAAACCCAAGAGACCGTCAACGAACTGCTCGTCTCTTTAGCAGATACGCGCTTCTTGATGGAGTCGTTGGCAGCGCGGGCTGAAGGGGTGGGCTTCCAAGTGGACGCCTTCGTCGAGACGAATACTATAAGCTCCAAGCGCGCCAATCGCATCCACAAATCCATTGACGCGCTGATCGAGTTCACTGAAAACTCTGGAGATACTCTCGACGCGATCGAGACGCTCATCACCGATGCGCTCGATCTCTTAGCGGAAGCCGAGGATACCCTCTCAACCATAAACACGCTGGCCGTCGAGCCCAACCCCATCGAGGCGATGTCACCGTCAGAGCTGATCCGCAGCGCCCGCGATAAGCTCCTGACAGCGTTCGCCCAGTGGCGCGCTCTGCTCAACGGGGCCATCGCGCGCATTGACAAGATCTCTTCCCAGATGCGCGCGGCCCTGAAGCTAGCAATACGGCGCAATCGCTTCCGGCTCGCCAAGCCCCAAGAGTTCATCGAGCTGAAAGCCCTCGAACAGCGCGTGCGCTTCGCCCCCACAGAGCTGCGCTGGAGCGTGCAGAACTGTCACGGGTGCTCCCTCACCGTCACGGTGTACGGCTTGGATGGACGCCAGATCACGAGGCAAGAGAGCGCCGGACCAACGGTCACTCTGCGCTGGCCAAGCACCCCAGCCAATGGGCTCTATTGGTACGTCCTCACCATCACGAGCCCCGATGGGCACCAGACCCGATTGGTGAGCAAGTTCGTGCTCTTGCGCTAAGTAGCCCTTATTCCAGCCCCTCTCCCGGAGATGACCACGGGCGAGGGGCTTTTTTTTTCACGAAATTTTCACTTTGCTGGCACAGACTCTGCACCATCTTGGGGGTAGACTCTTCTTAGTTAGAGAACCAAGGAGGAGAACAGCCATGAAGACGCTCTCACGATCACGGCAGGTCATGCTGGCCAGCACAGCGCTCTTGACAGTTTTCGCAGCGTTTGCTTCTTTCTTTTCTGTAATTCAGTTGACCCTTCGATAGGCTCCACTCGAGGGTGCAGGCCCGCCCGGCAGGGGCCTCCCCTGCCGGGCCCTCCTTTTTGCTTTACAATTCCGCAGAGCGGGTGGCGATCTTCTCCGAGATCGTCTTAACGACTTCAGCGACGGACTTAGCACCCAGATCTTGCCCCGTCCTCAAGCGCACCGCGACTTGCGCGTTCTGCGCTTCGCGCTCGCCCACGATCAGCATATACGGGACCTTCTGAGACTGATGGTGCCGAATGCGATAATTCAGCGTGTGGCTGCTGCCGTCGAGCTCTGCACGGATGTTCGCATCTCTCAGCTGTTGCAGCACTCTCTGAGCGTACTCGTGCTGGCGATCCGTGATGGGCAAGACGACGGCCTGCACCGGCGCGAGCCAGACCGGAAACGCCCCGGCATAGTGCTCGATCAAAAACCCGATCAAGCGTTCGTGCGTGCTCAACGGCGCCCGGTGAATACAGATGGGGGTCTCGTCTTGTCCCTGCGCGTTCTTGTAGACCAAGCCGAAGCGTCGGGGGACAGCGAAGTCCACTTGGTTGGTGGCGAGGGTGAACTCGCGCCCGATGGCGCTCCAGACCTGCACATCGATCTTGGGGCCGTAGAACGCGGCCTCCCCGGGGACTTCGACATAGTTTATCCCCCCATTTTGAAGAGCTCGGCGCACCATGTCTTCTGTCTGCTTCCATAGGTCGGGTTCGTTGACGTATTTCTTGCCCAGCTCCTTGGGATCGTGGGTGCTGAAGCGCATCAGATATCTCTCGATCCCAAAGAGCTTAAAATAATTGAGATACATCCGACACACGGCGAGAAACTCCTCCTCAAACTGGTCGAGCGTGCAGTAGATATGGGCGTCATTCATCTGCATGCTGCGCACGCGCATCAACCCAAAGAGCTCGCCCGACTTCTCATAGCGATAGCATGTGCCGTACTCGGCGAGCCTCAAGGGCAGATCGCGATAGCTGCGGGGCACGGCGGCAAAGATCTTATGGTGATGCGGGCAGTTCATCGGCTTCAGATAATACTTGACGCCCTCCAGCTCCATCGGCGGGTACATTGACTCTTGATAATACGGCAGGTGTCCGCTGCGCAGATACATAGATTCTTTGCAGATATGGGGAGTGCGCACGCGCAGGTACCCTGCTTTCGCTTCGGTCTCCTTGGCTAACTTCTCTAGTTCTTCGATGATGATCGCGCCCTTGGGCAACCACAGGGGCAGCCCCGGCCCAACTTCGTCGTCGAAGAAGAAGATCTCTAACTCTTTGCCAAGCTTCCTATGGTCGCGCTTCTTGGCCTCTTCGAGCATCTGCAAGTATTTTTCTAACGCTTCTTTGGTGGCAAACGCCGTTCCGTAGATGCGCTGGAGCATCTTGTTTCGTTCATCGCCGCGCCAGTACGCCCCGGCGACGTTCAAGAGCTTGAAATGCTTCACCTGGCCGGTGCTGAGCATGTGCGGGCCGCGACACAAATCTATAAACTCCCCGTCGCGATAGAACGAGACCCGCTCGTCGGGGATCTCGTCCAAGAGCTCAAGCTTGTACGGCTCGTCCCGCACCAAGTGTCGCGCTTCGTCCTTGGAGACTTCAAGTCTCTCGAACTTATAGTTCTCTTTGATGATCTTCTTCATTTCAGCTTCGATCTTTTCCAAGTCTTCTGGGGTGAAGGGCTTTTCCACGTCGAAATCATAATAGAAGCCGTCTTCGATGGCCGGGCCGATGGCGAGCTTGACGCCGGGGAAGAGCCGGCGCACGGCCTGAGCTAAAATATGCGAGTAGCTGTGCCGATAGATCTGAGCCCCTTCGGGGGAGTCGAGGGTGATGAGCTCGACGTGCGCGTCGGCGGGCAGCACTCTGTGAAAGTCGACGATCTCACCGTCAAGCTTGGCGCCGACGGTGGTCTTGAGCAGCTCCTTGTTCGTCGTGGCGAGCACATCCTTCAGAGTCGCAGGGCCGTGGTGCTCGAGAGTCCGTCCGTCGGGCAGCTTGACGATCATAGTTCGACCTCCTTTTTAGTATAGATAGAGTGATGAATGCGTCATTGATGTACAGCGGAGTATTCTACCCGATTAGGGTGAGGAGTGCTAGGGCATGGACAGATCGAGAGTCCCGCTGCCCACGTCGCCTTTCTTCAGCTCACCTGTGTCAAGCAACTTCAGGGGCTTCCGCGTCGTGATAGCGCGGGCTTCCTCAGCAGTAGTGGCAATATAAAGGGTCTTCCACATCGGCTCCTCCCCGGTCGCAAGAGATCTACAAGAGCGCCGGGATCTCTCGGACTTGATCTCCGGAAACTTCTAAGACGATGTTGTCAATGAGCCGCGCCTTGCCGAAGTAGACAGCAAGAGCAATCAAGATTTGTCCGTCAATGTTCACGACGGGCTGAAGGTCTGTTGTGCTCACGATCTCAATATAATCTATCTGTGCATCGCTCGCCGTCGCGATGAGCTTCTCTATCTCTGAAATGATCTTTGTCGCGTCGCGCTCCCCGGACTCTAGGAGGGCTTTCGCCCTCTGCAAAGATTTATACAGTACAGTGCTTTGGGCACGCTGCGTTGGAGAGAGGTAGACATTGCGACTGCTCATGGCCAGCCCATCGGGCTCGCGCACCGTGGGCGCAGCAATAATTTTGACGGGGAAATTCAAATCTTGAACCAATCTCTTGATGATGAGGAGCTGCTGCGCATCTTTCTGGCCGAAGACGGCCACATCGGGCTGAACGATATTGAAGAGCTTGCTGACAACTAAGATGACGCCGTTGAAGTGCCCAGGACGCCGGGCCCCGCAGAGATGATCCGCGAGCTTTGCAATCTGAAAGGTGATGAGCGATTGCTCCGGGTACATCTCGGAGACTTCCGGGGCGAAGATCAGATCTGCGCCGCGCTCCTCACAAAGCTTGCGGTCGCGCTCGAAATCTCTGGGATACGACGCGAAATCTTCCGTAGGCCCAAACTGCGTCGGATTGACAAAGATGCTGACCGCGACAAAGTCACTATGAGCTTTGGCGATGTCAATGAGCTTCAAATGCCCTTCGTGCAGATACCCCATCGTGGGGACAAAACCGATCTTCTTCCCCAATGCGCGCGCCTGGGCAAGAACTGCGCGCGTCTCAGATATCGTATGTGTGACGAGCATCCTAGAGCTTTCTGATCTGCACGCCGAGCTCGGCTTTGAGGCGCGCTTCGAGCCGCGCCACCATCTCATTGACCTCGTCGTCGCTGAGCGTCTTGGTCCAATCCCTAAAAGTGATCTCGTATGTGAGGCTCTTCATGCCTTGGGGGACCTGGCTGCCCCGATATAAGTCGTACAAGAAGACACGCTCGACGCGGCGCTCGCTCTCGAGAATCCGGCGCACCTGCGCCTCGGGCACATCTTCTGCCACAAGGAGCGATAGGTCTCTCCGCGATGCTGGATACTTGGGAGTCACCTTCTGTTGAATCTCCGACCAGACGGGCGTCGTCAGCGTCTGCAATCGCTGATAGATCTCCTCGAGGTTCATCTCGAAGAGATAGACCCGCCAGGGCAGATCGTAGCGCCGCGCGATATCGGGATGCAGCTCGCCCAAGATTCCTAAGACATCATCTTTGGCTTTGACGAAGGCCTGGCGCGTCGGATGCAGGGCTCTTTCAGCGCTCGGCTCGAAGACAAAATTCTTGAACCCCAGCTCGAAGAGCAGCGCCTCGGCGATCCCCTTAAGATCGTAAAAGTTATAGAACTGCTCGCGGCCCTGCAACGGCACCAAGGCACGCCCGGCCACAACGACTCCCAAAGCCAACCGCTCGCGCACCCCATCTCGCCCCTCGCGGTGAAAGACCTTCCCCACCTCGAAGAGCTTGACCCCGTCCACTTGCTGATAGGCATTATGCTGCACGTTGTGCACCAGCCCCGGCCACAGACGCGGCCGCAGCGCATAGGACTCATCGCTCATGGGGTTGCGCACCCGCACGACAGCATCATCGTCGCCGAAGATTTCCACATCCTCTTTGGAGACGAACCCGAAGTTGACCGCCTCGCTCACTCCCAGCCCCGTGAGGATCTTTCTGATTCCGTCTTTGAGCTCCTCGACGCGTTCGCGCCGCCCCGCTACTAAAGGGAGCGCCGGACGTTGCGCCGGAATCTTATCGTACCCATAGATGCGCCCGATCTCTTCTATTAAGTCTATCTCGCGCTCGACTTCCCTGCGGAAGCTCGGAATCCCGACACGCCAACGGTCCGCCCCCTCGCGCTCTACCGAGAACTCGAGACGCTCGAGGATCTTCTCAGCGCGCTCGGCAGGGATGGGAATCCCCAAGATCTTCTCGATGCGCGCGGCTCGCAGCACCGTTGCGCGACGCTCGATCTTTCTGGGCCTTACGTCAATGACCCCTTGAATCACCGAGCACCTCCCCCACTGCTGGAGCAGCGTCCCCACGCGATCCAGCGCCGTGATGAGAATCTCTGGGTCCATGTCGCGCTCGAAGCGATGGCTTGCTTCGGTTCTCAGCCCCAAACTCTTTGAAGTCCGTCGCACCGAGATCGGATCGAAATACGCCGATTCTAATAATACTCTTTCGGTCTTTTCGGAGACTTCGCTTGCGGCCCCGCCCATGACCCCAGCGACAGCGACGGGCTTGCGCGCGTCGGCGATGACCAGATCTGTCGGGCTGAGGGCGCGCTCGACCCCGTCCAGCGTGACAATCTTTTCGCCGGGACGCGCTCGCCGTACTATAATCTTGTGCCCTTCGAGTCTGGCATAATCGAATGCGTGCGTCGGGTGCCCCAGCTCTAACAACACATAGTTTGTCGCATCAACAATATTGCTGATGGGGCGCAGCCCTCCCTTCGCTAATCTGTGCTGGATCTTCAAGGGGGACGGCCCCCAGCGCACGTCACTGAAGATGCGCGCTGCGTACCGTGGGCAGCCCTGCGCGTCCTCGATCTCGACGGTAGCCAAAGACTCGATTT
>JBBISQ010000047.1:0-12672 GCA_037441155.1 Candidatus Fraserbacteria bacterium | reverse complement strand
AGTTAGGCGCGTATCAACTATGTCATCCAAGCAGGGTGCGGAGCTTCAACAACACCTCTTCAACAACTTCAGAGGGCACAGCGCAGGCGATCTCAGCGTTACGCGCTCTCCAATCCAAGCTCTTGACTTGATCGGCGAGGATCACACCGGTCACTGGTAGACCAGATGGGAGTCGAACCTCGAAGGGGTAGCCTTTCACTTGGGTCGTGATGGGGCAAAGAAGGGCCAGTCCGACTTTCTTGTTATAAGCGGCAGGCGAGATGACCAATGCTGGTCGCCTTCCCGCTTGCTCACGGCCTGCGTGGGGACTCAACGAGATCCAAACGACATCTCCACGCTTAGGGAAGCGAGGCACGGCAATCACCAAACTTCGTTCCCTTGAGCTGGGCCGGTGTCTATCTCCGTGTGAATGTTCTCTTCGGTTATGCCCTTGAGAAGTTGTTCGAGCGTCAAGGCTGGGCTCACCAGGGGTTCAACGACTATCTTTCGATCCTTCACAGTGATCTCGACGGCCGTGTCGTTGGCTAGGCCGACTTCGGCTGCAAAAGCCTTGGGAATGCGTAGCGCCAAGCTGTTGCCCCATTTCTGCACTTTTGTCTTCACAGTATCATCTCCTCAGTCCAGGTATCTACAAAAAATATACTGTGTCTGAGATGGTCTTGTCAAGCCATACTGCTTGACGAACATCGAGAATGTATCCCTGACAAGAGGCTGTCGGTGCCTCTAATTCACAGAGTGATTGTATAGGATTTCCTGCTTCCAGTCTGAAAACTTGACAAACTCGCCCCCGTCTGCTATAATGCAGTTAGCAGACTAGAGATAAGTCTGCTAATTTCGAGAAAAGACAGACCCAAAGAGCAAAGGAGGTGGGTGCCATGACCAGACTGCCAACGCTCTGGACGGAACCCTTCGCGCTCTCGACGCGGCTGAGCCGCCTGATGGACGAGTTTTTCGATGACTTCGACCGCAGCTTGTTCGATTGGTCTCCCTTTGAGACCTTCGGACGGACGGATATCTACGAAAAGGACGGGAAGCTCGTCTACGAGACCGAGCTGCCCGGGGTCAAGAAGGGGGACATCGAGATCAAGGTCGAGGACGGCAGGCTCTGCATCAGCGGCGAGGTCAAGCGCGATGAGCGCGTCGAGCGCGAGAACTACTTCCGCATCGGCCGTCACTACGGCAAGTTCCAGCGGGTCTTCCCGCTCCCCGAGCAGGCCGACGATCCCAAGAAGATCAAGGCCAGCTTCGAGGATGGCATCTTACGGGTGACGGTCCCGCTGCGGGAGTCGCTCAAGGCGAAGGAGAAGCCCATCGAGATCAAGGTCGAGTAGACGCTTCGCGTCGGGTGCGCACGGCCCGATCCCCACCTGGGTCGGGCCGTTTTTTTATCAAAACGTCTCCCAGTTGATCGGCTCGGTGAAGTCCGGCAGGCCCTCCGCCGTCAGCAAAACCTCCGCTCGCTCGATGGGGATGACCGGAAAGCCCGACCCGAATCTATAAATATACGTATACGGCTTTCCATCCCGGTAGTGCAAGAAGACTTGGGCCATCAGTTTGGCTTTTTCTAAGAGAATGGGCTTGCCCACGTTCTCTTTGCGGCTGATCCCCAGATCGAAGAGCTCTGTGGTATTGAGAATGTACGCTGAGAACGTCACAGCAAAGTCTTCGTATTCGTTAGTCATCGCATAGTTTGGCGGCCCGCCGAAGGGCTCACGGACGTAATTGATCATATCAGCCCCAGATTGCTTGTGGAGCGACAGCCATTCGCGCTTCAGCGAAGCGCCGGCTTTGATAATATGAACGAAGTGCGCCAGCTCGTGATAGAAAACCCCAGTGAACCGCCGTCCCGGCGTCATGCGATACATCTCTAAGATGCGCTCGACAGGGAGGAAGCGCCCTTCGACTTCGTCGGACGGGGGCAGGAAGAGAATCTTTCGCAGCCCATCTACGAGATTGATCCCTAGCGAGCGCAGTGCCCGCCACATCTGGTCGCAGTGATGGTCTTCGACCTCGCCGGCTTCTTCTTCGTAGAAGATGCGAATCCCCAGCTCCGCCGCGATCTCAACGCAGAAGAGCTTGGGAAAAGTAATATAGAGCTCGACGGTGAGGGCGACGCTGTTGGTGTGAGAGAGCACGACGTGCCAGGGGGCGTTGAGGCTCTCTGGGTCGGCTTCGGCGAGCAAATCGAACGAGCTATGGCCCATGGTGACCGCGACCGGAGTAGATCGGGTGGGGCTATAGAGCTGCGCTGAGGCCCACAGCTCAAGAGGTCTCAGCTCTATGTGGACTCGCACGGGGCCGGGCGCTGTGGGAGTGAACGAGGCTTCGTACAGCTCCCCCGAAGCGATGGACGCTGTGTACGCGCCCGTCACGGTCGCGTGCGCCGTGACGACAAGCGTTACGAGCAGCAGAGAGATCAGAGCGAAGAGCTTTGCGCGCATGGCAGACACCGTCCTTGCGAAAATCTCTCTATATTGTAGCACACAGAGGGCGAGGGCTGACAGCTACGATGTCTTGCCCAGCTCGAGGAAGATCTCGCCCTTGCGGAACGCGCGCACGGTGCCGTCGGACTGCGAGATCGTGATCGCGATGGAGTTCGTGATGGCCGTGATCGCGGCTGCCGCGCGATGGCGCGCTCCCAGCCCCGGCGGGAGCTCTTTGGGGAGATGAGGGGCCGCGATGTGACAGCCCGCTGCTAAGATCACCCCGTTGCGCCGGATGACAAACGCCCCATCTAACGCGGCGAACTCCCGAATGGACTCTTTGAGCTTCGGGTCGAGAATATTCTTCTTGTCATCGGCGTAGCCCTTGAAGGGGTTGAGCACCATCGGCTGGGCGTATTTCAAGACATTGGTCGTATCGCCTAAGACGAACATCGTCCCCACGGGGCGGCCTTCGCGGCCCTCGTGCGCGAGCTCTAACGCGATGCGAATGAGCGTCTCGAAGACTTCGGGCATCATGCGCTTGCTAAACACCTTGAGAGAGGGCGCGTGCACGATCTGCAGCTCGTGATTGGGTCGTAATACGAAGAGTGTATCGAAGACCCTGCTGTGGGGCGGCCCGGAGACAAATAAGATTCTTTCACTCTGTCTCACCCAGCCGTTGAGCAGCGCGATGGCTAACGCGGCGCGGGCCTCGCCGCGGCGGGTCAGTTCCACGTCGGGAATCGCTATAATCCTCTGGTCTTCTCTCTTCAACAGGTCGCCGAGGCGCCGGTCGTGGGTCACCAAGATCAGATTGATCGTATGAGCGTTGCTGCCCAGGCTCACCTTCAGCTTCTCCAGGCCGTCGTGATCGAGCCCCAGGGCATCGGCCCCACAGATCACCGATCTGATGCCGGTCTCGGCGAGGAAGCGACGCATCAGTCTGAGGAAGGCTCTCGTCTGCTTCGCTAAGGTCTTCATAGCTCAGCCGCTCGGAGAGGGCGGGGGAAGAACCCCCTAGACGGTTGGGAGCCAGATTTCTAGGGGGCCTTCCCCCCGAGAGTGCCGGACGTTAAACTGACTATGGCTTCGGTGGCGTTCCCGTGGACGGAGCTTTAGGAGCCTTCGCATACTTTGCTGGGTTCTTCGTGAACTTGTCACGACAGCCTGGGCCGCAGGCGTAGAACGTCTGGCCTTGATGCGCTAGGCTTACTGCTGCCGTCTTGAGGACCGTCTTGCCGCAGACCGCACATTTGACGGATTCGGTCATCGCTCCTCACCTCCTTTGGGGCAGCCTCCTAGAGAATCTCGAGGATTTGGTAGCACAGCTCGCCCATGGGCGCCTGGATCGTGATGGACTCGCCGAGCTGGCGCCCCAGCAGGGCCTGCCCTACTGGGGAGTCTGTAGAGATCCGGTCGCGTTCGGGGTCGGCTTCGCCGGGGCTGACGAGCGTGAGCGTGTGCGCGCGGCCCGAGCGCGCCTCGATCACGGTGACGCGGCAGCCCAGCTCTACTCGCGGGCGAGCAGGCGCAGCAGTTGCTGGCATAGTCTCCAGCCTCCTTGTGCTCGGAATGGGGAATAAAAAAGAGAGATTGGTGCGAAGAGACTGAGAAGCTCTGTAGACCCTGATGGCTCGAACGTATTGGGTCACTCCTCATAGTTGTGCACTTGCGCACTTGCACAACTATGTCGTATTTATTATAATACCTCTTGTAGGCTTTGTCAAGAGATAAGGATCATAAGGAGCTTGAGATGATCTACGCGCAGTATATCTATCTGTTCAAGTGTCTGTCGCACCGGTCGCGGCTGCGGCTGATGGAGCTGTTAGCGGCGCACGGGGAGATGACCGTCTCGGAGATCGTCGCAGCGTTTCAGGGCGAGGACATTGAAGACCGCGATCCCAGCACGATCTCGCGCAATCTCTCTCTTTTACGGCAACAGGGCTTTGTCAGCCCGCGCCGCGAGGGCCAGCTCAAATATTACTCGCTCAATATTCCCAAGATCGAAGAGGCCTTTGAAGAGTTTCTCAAATTTCTCCGCGAGGCCAAGACTCGCCTCCCGCTGGCTTCTCACTCGTCTTAAGAAGCAGGGACTGTTTTATGCAACTCACCGTGCGCGATGTCGCTCAGCTCTTTGAAGTCCCGGAGCGCCAGGTCTATCGGTGGATCGCGCGAGAAGGGCTCTCGGCCTATCGCGTCCATGAACAATATCGCTGCAATCGCGCTGAACTCTTAGAGTGGGCAATGGCACGTCACCTGAACATCCCGCCGCAGCTCTTCTATGAGCAGGTGAGGACGCCGATCCCGCGCTTGGGAGATGCCTTGCAAGCGGGAGGGGTTTTTTATCAATTACGCGCTTCAGGGAGAGAGTCGGCGTGGCGGGTGCTGCTGGGAACCCTGAAGCTTCCTGCTGATCCAGACTTTCTGGTGCACGTCCTGGCTGCTCAGGAACGCTTACTCTCAACAATTTTCGGCGCGGGTATCGCTATTCCTCATGTGCGGACGCCGCTGGTGCTGAGCGTCCCCGCGCCTATGCTCGCGCTGGGCTTCTTCGAGCGCCCTGTGGAATGGGAAGGTGGGCAGTCCGTGCACGTGCTTTTTCTTGCGATCTGTCGGACTCTCTCAGAGCATTGGCACGTGCTCTCTCGGCTCTCGTTTGCGCTGCGCGATGCCCAGTTCACAGAAGCCATCACCGAGCATAGCGGGCGCGATCTCATCTACAGTGAAGCACGCCGCATTGACGCGCGCTTCGATCAGGGCGGAGGAGCCTGAAAGTTATGGCGTTGCTGCTCGGTGCACTGGGCGTGTTCGTGGTGAGCGGGGTGACGGCTCTCTGTCTTTCACGATCTCCGCGATGGGCAACACTGGTGGGCAGTGGGGGGGCTGTCGTCGGCAGTGCTCTTGGTCTCGTGATAGCGCTGATGGCATTGTTCACTGGTGGGGCAGAATCGCTCCGTCTCGATTGGAGCGTTTCTTATGGCTCTTTCTTCATTGAGATAGACGCGCTCTCGGCGTTCTTTCTCATCCCGATCTTTGGGCTGTGCGGTCTGGCGGCACTCTATGGCGGCGGGTATATGGGAGTCTATAGCGGGAGGAGAGCGCTGGGCACCCCGTGGTTTTTCTTTCATCTCTTGGTGGCGAGCATGGCGTTGCTCGTGCTTGCGCGTAACGGCGTGCTCTTTCTGATCTGCTGGGAGGTCATGGCGCTGGCGTCGTTCTTCTTAGTGTCGTTTGAAGATGATCGGGAAGAGGTGCGCCAAGCTGGGTGGACATATCTGGTGGCGACCCATCTGGGGACGGCGTTTCTGTTGGTGTTTTTTCTGCTGGCCGGGCGCGAGGCCGGTTCGCTCGATTTCGACAAATTCCGTCCGGGGTCATCGGTGACGGCCAATGTGCTCTTTCTGTTGGCGGTGATCGGCTTCGGGACGAAGGCGGGCTTTTGGCCCTTGCACGTCTGGCTGCCTGAGGCGCACCCGGCCGCGCCCAGCCACGTCTCGGCCGTCATGTCCGGCGCGATGATCAAGACGGGTATCTATGGGCTGGTGCGGGCGCTGACAGTGGTGGGGGCACCGCCATTGTGGTGGGGCTGGCTGCTCATCGCTCTAGGGGGCATCTCCGGGGTGCTGGGGGTTCTGTTTGCGCTCGCTCAGCACGACTTAAAAAGGCTATTAGCGTATCACAGCGTCGAGAACATCGGGATTATTGCGCTGGGGTTGGGAGTGGGGGTAGTTGGGGTGAGCGCAGGGGCGCCGACGGTGGCCGTCTTGGGGTTTGCCGGAGGGGTGCTTCATGTGCTCAATCACGCGCTCTTTAAGGGGCTGCTCTTTTTGGGAGCGGGTTCGGTCCTGCACAGCACGGGGACGTGCGAGATAGAGCATTTGGGAGGGGTGCTGAAGAAGATGCCCTGGACGGGGGTGACGTTTCTCGTCGGGGCAGTGGCGATCTGTGGGCTGCCGCCCTTGAACGGGTTCGTGAGCGAGTTTTTTATCTATCTTGGGGCCTTTGCGGGAATGGTTTCATTGGGGGGCGGAGAGGCTTTCCCCTTCGTTGGGGTGATAGGAGCCCTGGCGTTGATCGGGGGGTTGGCCGCGGCGTGTTTTGCCAAGGCGTTCGGGATCGTCTTCTTGGGTGAGCCGCGCACCGAGGCGGCGCACCAAGCACACGAAGGGTCTCTCGCGATCAAGATCCCTCTGGCCGCGCTCGCTCTTAGTTGTCTGCTCGTCGCCTTGCTTGCGCCGTTTATACTCAGCGTTATGGTCCCGATCTTAAGCCAGCTCACGTCGTTGTCCCCGATGACGGTCTCCGACAGTGTGCGCGCAGGGCCACTGTGGTTCATCGTCTTGGCGGGGCTTGGCGTCTTCGCCCTGATCGCTCTAGGAGCCCTGGGACGACGCTGGGTACTCTCCCGAAAGAGTGTGACCAAGGCGGTGACGTGGGATTGTGGCTATGCCCAGCCTACGGCACGGATGCAGTACACGGCGTCGTCGTTTGTCCAGCCGATCACAGAGCTTGTGGCTCCTGTGCTGCAGACGAGAAAGCATATCGTGTTCCCCCAGGGGCTTTTCCCCAAGGCGGCGCTGCTGGAGACGGAGACGCCCGACGTCGCGCGCGAGCGCATCTTTCGCCCCATCTTTGGCGCAGTGCGCCGAGGGCTATCGCGCTGGCGCTGGCTTCAGCACGGACAGTTACAGCTCTATGTGCTCTATATCGCTCTCACGCTCTTGGTGCTCTTGCTCTGGAAGTTGGGATAGCCTATGGACGCTCTCTCATTCGTGTATTGGGTGATCTCGCTCGTGCTGGCCCCGCTCCTGCTGGGGGTCATCAACAAGACGAAAGCCTTCTGGGCAGGGCGCCTCGGGCCGCCGCTGCTGCAGCCCGCTTATGATCTGATAAAGCTGCTGCGCAAGGGCGCCGTTTACAGCAAGACGACGACGTTCGTCTTCCGTGCTGGGCCTGTGGTCAGCCTTGCCGCTATTGTCATGGCCCTGACGCTTGTGCCCTTGGGCGGCAGGGCTGGGCTGCTCTCGTTTCAAGGCGATCTGGTGTTGTTCGCGTATCTGTTGGGACTGATGCGCTTTTTTACGGTGATCGCGGCTCTCGACACAGGGTCGAGCTTTGAGGGCATGGGGGCGAGCCGCGAGGTGCAGTTTGCGGCGCTGGCCGAGCCCGCGCTCTTTGTGGGGTTCGCCGTGCTTGCCCAGGAGACGACGAGCCTCTCGCTCTCGCAGATTTTGTCAGTTATTTCTATAGAGACGTGGGGGCAGTCTGGGCCGGCGTTGGCGCTGGTCGCCGTGGCGCTCTTTATCTTGTTTCTTGCGGAGAACGCGCGCATTCCCGTGGACGATCCCAACACCCACTTAGAGCTGACCATGATCCATGAAGTGATGGTGCTCGATCATGGGGGGCCTGATTTGGCGTTCATTCTCTACGGCGCGGCGCTGAAGCTGTGGGCCTTGGGGGCAATAGTAACTCATATCATGCTGCCGGTGCGCACGGGGATCTTCTGGGCAGATGGGATGATCTTTAGTGCGGGCATGATCGGTCTAGCAATCGTGACTGGCGTCGTCGAGTCGGTGATGGCGCGGTTGCGGCTGACCCACGTCCCGCAATTGCTGCTTGGGGCCGGAGTGATGGCAGTAGCCGCATTGGTCTTGGTTTGGAGATGAGACGATGACAGTTGGCATCGAGACGATCTTAGTTTTGCTGCTCATGACGAATGTAGCATTGCTGGGGATGAGCCGTCTAGGCGCGTGCGTTCTCATTGTGGCATTGCAGGGAGTGCTGCTGGGTGTGCTCACCCTTCTATTCCATCCCGGCGTTCACACTCTTTTGGTGGGGTTGGGGAGCATTGCCTTGAAGGGCGTAGCCTTCCCGTGGTTGTTGGGACGGGCATTGCGTCAGGCTGAAGTGCGTCGCGAGGTCGAGCCTTTTGTCGGGTACAATCTCTCGATTGTTATCGGGGCCGCGATCGTAGCCTTATCGTTTTGGATCGGGTCTCGGTTGCCTGTGGCTTTCTCCGTAGTCTCCCCGTTCGTTGTTCCCACGGCGCTCTGTATGCTCTTGACCGGGTTCTTTCTCATCGTTGCCCGCAAGAAAGCCCTGACCCAGGTCTTGGGCTATCTCGTTTTAGAGAACGGGGTTTTCTCCTTCGGGGTAGCTTTTGCTCCTGAGGCGCCTCTGGTTGTCGAGCTGGGGGTCTTTTTAGATCTGTTTGTGGCGGTCTTCGTCATGGGCATTGCGATCTTTCACATCAGTCGCGAGTTCGATCACATTGACACGGAACAGCTCTCGATGCTGCGGGATTGGAGGCAAGGAGGGGATCAGCGTGATTGAAGCCTTGGTGCTCCTGCCGACGCTCGCCGGTCTTGGGGCGTTTCTCATACGCTCCGATGGCGTGCGTCAGGGAGTGCTAGTGTTGACGGCCGCGCTGCACTTGGGCTTGGTGGTCGCGGCATGGCTCCACAGACCTGACCCTATCTGGGGAGGCTGGCTGGCGCTCGATGCGCCGGGGTTGCTCTTTCTCAGCATCACGAGCGTGCTCTTTCTTGTAGCTTCGATCTATGCCGTGGGGTATCTCCGTCGCGAAAGCCCTGGGGTGCGCAGAGATTTCTTCGAAGAGAACGTGCTGTTCACCAACGAGCCCGAAGCCGTCTTCATCGGGTGTCTGTTGCTCTTCTTGGCTGCGATGACGCTGGTCACGCTGAGTCTGCATTTTGGGCTCCTGTGGGTGGCCATTGAGGCCACGACGCTTGCCAGCGCCCCGTTGATCTACTTTCACCGACACCATCGTTCGTTAGAGGCGACCTGGAAGTATTTAGTCATCTGTTCCGTAGGGATCGCCCTGGCGCTGCTGGGAAACTTCTTGCTGGCGGTCGCCGTGGCGGGGCAAGGGAGGGAAAGCATTCCGATGGTCTTGAGCGAGCTGATACGCGCCGGAGCGTATCTCAGTGTGCCGTGGGTGAAAGCAGCATTTCTCTTTATGCTCGTGGGATACGGCACGAAGATGGGGATAGCTCCTCTGCACACATGGTTGCCTGATGCTCACAGTGAAGCTCCATCGGTCATCTCAGCGCTCCTGTCGGGGGCACTGTTAAACTGTGCCTTCTTGGGGATTGTGCGCATCGTCCAAGTGTGCATCGCCGCTGGCGTTGGAGCGTTCGCTCAGGAGATCTTACGAGGGTTTGGCATGCTTTCGATCATCGTCGCCGCGATTTTTATTCTAGGGCAGGCCGATTATAAGCGAATGCTGGCGTACTCGAGTGTGGAGCACATGGGGATTGTGGCGTTGGGTGTGGGGCTGGGAGGTGCCGGTGTGTTCGGAGCCCTGCTTCATGTGATCAATCACTCGCTTACCAAAGCGATGCTTTTCTTGGCGGCGGGGACGTTCTTGCGGGTGTATAAGACGAAATCGGTTGAAGACGTGCGCGGCGCCTGGCGCGTGCTCCCGTTCTCTGGGACGATCTGGATGGCAGGTTTTTTAGCGATTACAGGGTCGCCGCCGTTCGGCCCGTTCGTGAGTAAGTTCACCATTCTCAAGGCTGCCTTAGACCAAGAGAAGCTTCTGGTGGCTGTCGTCTACCTCAGTGTGTTGGCACTGGTCTTTGTGGGCATGGCCAGCATCGTGCTGAGGATGGTCCAAGGGGCCCCATCTCTGCAACAGAGCGACGACCGAACGCGGACCGAGGTGCTTTTCGCTGTAGCTCCACCGGCGATACTGGGGGTCTTGGTCCTCTTGTTGGGACTCTACCTTCCACCCTTTTTGAGTGAGCTCTTAAACGAAGCAGCGCGGGCCCTGGGAGGCAAGCCCTGATCATGCGCAACGGCGAAGCTGTCGCTCTGAGGACTATTCCAAGTGTGGACATCGCCGAGTTTCGGCGCGAGATCATAGAAAGAGTAGGCGCGGGCGCGCGGCTGGTCGCGCTCTTCGGGCACCCCCAAGGGGCAAAGATTCAGCTCTTCGCGGTCGTGGCAGACCCTCTCATGGGAACGTTTTCTGTATTCTCAACAATAGCGCACACGTCATATCAAGCGATTACCCCCGCTTGTCCCCAAGCACACTGGTTCGAGCGCGAGCTCTGGGAGCATCACGGGCTGCTCCCGGAAGGGCATCCCTGGCTCAAGCCTATTCGGTTTGAGAGGGCTCCCGTGGGGGTGACCGAGTACTTTTGTGTGTCGGGCGACGAGGTGCATGAGGTGGCCGTCGGCCCGGTGCACGCGGGGATCATCGAGCCGGGGCACTTCCGCTTTCAGTGTCACGGCGAGCAGGTGCTGCATTTAGAGATTGCCCTGGGGTATCAACATCGTGGGGTAGAGGGGGCGCTCGTCGGCGGGCCAAACAAGAGAACTATACACTATATGGAGACGCTTGCCGGAGACACATCGGTCGGCCATGCGACGGCCTACTGCCAGCTCGTCGAAACATTAGCTGGAGTGGAAGCCCCTCTGCGAGCACAGATGCTCCGGGGCATAGCATTAGAGCTCGAGCGTCTGGCGAATCACACGGGGGACTTGGGGGCCTTAGCGAATGATGTGGGGTATCTACCGACGGCGTCATACTGTGGACGGCTTCGCGGAGAATTTCTCAATATGACAGCATTGATCTGCGGGAGCCGATTCGGGCGCGGCTTGGTCCGCCCCGGCGGCGTCGGCTTCGATCTCTCTCCCGCGCAGATCGCTGAGCTAGAGAGGCAATTAGAACGGACGCTCAGGGATGTGACCGGCGCGGTCAATCTGTTATGGGAGACGGCGTCGGTGCAGGCACGCTTTGAGGGAACGGGAGTGATCTCTCCAGAGATCTGTGAAGCGGTGGGGTTGGTCGGGGTGGCCGCGCGAGCCTGTGGGCTCGAGCGCGATGGGCGCACGGAGTTTCCTTGTGGAATCTTCCGGTTCTTTCACATCCCGGTCTCAACGTATCCTACGGGGGATGTCTTCGCGCGGGCCTATGTCCGCTGGCTGGAGATCCAGCGTTCGGCCGCTTTTATCCAAGAACAGCTTGCAGTGTTAGCAGATGGTCCTGTGCAAACAAGGTGTGAAGGCTTAGCCCCTCAAACGCTTGCGCTGGCCCTTGTGGAAGGGTGGCGCGGCGAGATATGCCATGTAGCCCTTACAGACGAACAAGGGCGTTTTTCGGCCTATAAGATTGTCGACCCCTCGTTTCACAATTGGATTGGGCTGGCGCTGGCCATGCGCAACGGTCAGATTTCGGATTTTCCATTGTGCAATAAGAGCTTCAATCTTTCGTATTGTGGGCATGACCTGTGAGGTGCGACGGTGATTCGAGCATTGATCGCACGGATACAGCAAGGGCATCGGACGATCGCGTTTCCCGAGAAAATTCCGGCGTTGCCGGAACGCTTTCGCGGCCGGCCTCACATAGACAGCTCTCGCTGTCCGCAGGGCTGCCGACGGTGCGCTGAGAGCTGCCCAACGGACGCCATCACGAGAGAGAGCGCAGGCCCGGTGCTCGATCTGGGGAGATGTCTCTTCTGTTCGGAGTGTCAGAACGCCTGCCCTGAGGGAGCTATCTGGTATACACACGATTACCGATTAGCCGCTCGAACGCGCGAGGCGCTGGTGCTGCGAGCCCAAACGCTCGAGCTGGCTGAGGCGCTGGGTGAGGAGACACGAAGACTGTTTGGCCGGTCCTTGCGGCTGCGCCAGGTGAGTGCCGGCGGGTGCAATGCCTGCGAAGCTGACGTCAACGTGCTCAACACGATAGTCTTTGATCTCGGACGATTTGGAGTGCAATTTGTCGCTTCGCCTCGCCATGCTGACGGGCTGCTCATCACCGGCCCGGTCACTCAGAACATGAAGATAGCCTTGCAGAAGACCTACGAAGCCGTGCCACCGCCCAAGATCGTGATCGCCGTCGGGGCGTGCGCGATCTCCGGGGGCCCGTATAGCCATCACCCCGAGGTGAACAACGGGGCCAACTCAGTCGTGCCCGTTGATCTCTATATCCCCGGCTGCCCGCCGCACCCGCTCACGGTCTTAGATGGGCTTATGCGGCTCCTGGGCAGACTGGGGAGCACCGGCCAGATTGAACGGAAGTAGAGCGAACTCCCCCCTTCAGAGCTTCCTTCGTTCTTGACCTCCGGGGAGCTTTTCTGCTATGATGCGCATCGTATACCAAAACTGTGATATCGGGAAAGGGGGAAACGGGAACGTATGCGACGCATCGCCATCACCAACCAAAAGGGCGGCTCCGGCAAGACCACCACAGCAGTGAACTTGGCCGCAGCCTTGGGGG
>JBBISQ010000046.1:0-12937 GCA_037441155.1 Candidatus Fraserbacteria bacterium | reverse complement strand
ACAGGCCTCCAGAGTCTTTGCCGTAGCCCAGACGCCGCGGCAAGGCGGGATCTCCCCATAGTAGGCTCCATCGTCTAGGATCTCATATCGCGCCTTCCCCATAGCCGCCTGAATGTACTCCGTCAGCATTTGACTCACTTCCCTTGCTTGGCCAACTCTGCGTCGATCATCGCTTTGAATCTCTCATAGGGCCACGCCCCCACTAAGGGGTGCCCGTTAATAAAGAAGAGCGGCGTCCCGATAGAGCGAGGTTTCTCAGCTTCTGGCACCTGCGCCAAGAACTCTTCTAAAATCTTTCGATCCTTCTCAACCTCGGCCTTGGCCTGCTCGGACGTGAGACAGCTTGAGAACATTTCTTCGTTCAGCCCTAGCTCTCTTGCTATCGCTTTCAGGCCCTCCGCGTCGAGATGCCCCTTCCCTTCCTCAAAGATGACATAAAACAGCCGGTCGTGATACTCCCAGAAGTGCCCTTGGGCGTGGGCACACTCGCCCGCTTGCGCGGCCAATTGTGCCACCTCACCGTGCACAATGAGATTGTGAAAGACGTACTTCACGAGCCCATTCTGAATGTACTCTGCGTCAATCTTCGGGAAGGTCTGAAAGAGATGCCGCGCGCAGTAAGGACAATAAAACTCAGCGAACTCAGCGATAGTGACTGGGGCTTGCTCTACGCCCTTGGTCGGCTGCTCCGGGATATTCGGGGATGGTTCTGAAGGCTGCTGCGGTTGTTCTTGGGCTTCTTGTGTCGGCGGAGCTGGCGTCGTCGTTGGGGCAGGGGGCTTGGCCGGGTGCGACGAGATCCAAGTGATCGCGATCAATGCCCCAGCCCCAATAAGAGCGATGAGCACAATCCAAACCATAGGATTGCTCATGACGTTCTTCTTCTCAGACATAGATTCTCCTTTGTAGTGGGTGATTACTCTTTAATCTTAAGGGGTAGGCCGGCGTTCTGCCAGGCCCGCAGACAGCCCTCTTGTATTTTCCCGATGGGAGGGTGCCTGTGCAAATTCACTTCGGCGGCTTGGTGATCACTATCAGCGCAGCCGCAGCGGCGCTCAAGAGAGCGAGCACGACAAACGCCCCACCCCAGGCTCCCGTCGCCGCGCGGACTTGGGCCCCAATGATCGGCCCTAACACGCCCGCTGCCCCCCACGCCGAGAAGACCCACCCGTAATTGATCCCCAGATGCTTCGTCCCGTAATAGTCTGCGGTGAACGCCGGCATGACCGAAAGACTCCCCCCATACGCAAAGCCGATCAAACTGATCCCCAGCGTGTAGAGGGCGAAGTCTCGCGCCTTGGGCAAGATAAAGAGCAGCGTGAGAATAAAAACAGCTTGGGCTAAGATCGTCGCCCCCTTGCGCCCGATCTTGTCAGAGATGAACCCGAACGCCGGTCGCCCAAGGCCGTTCAGAATAGACATCAGTCCCAAGGCTCCGGCAGCAACGGTCGCGTTCAGCCCGGCGAGCTCTTGCCCCATCGGAACAGCTTGAGAGATCACCATGAGACCGACTCCTGCCCAGAAGAGAAAGACGACCCATATCAGATAGAACTGAAGAGTTTTCGCCATCTCCGAAGGGGGATAGTCTCGCTGGGCTTGAGAGCCTCCCCCTGTCGCCGGAGGCGTCCAGCCCGCGGGCTTCCATCCCACAGGGGGATTGCGCAAGATCGCCCCGGTGACCACAACAAGAAGCCCAAACGCCGCACCGAAGACCGCAAATGTCCCATAGACGCTGATCTGGGAGATGAGCCACGTGCCCACCGGCGCAACGATCAGTGAGCCTGCTCCAAATCCCAGCACAGCCAACCCTGTGATAAACCCCCGCATGTCGGGGAACCATTTGACACAGGTCGCGATGGGCGTGACATACGCAAAGCCGACGCCCAGCCCAACGAGCACCCCATACGTGAGATAGAGTCCCAGGAGCGTTTGGCCAAACTGCCCGGCTAAGAGAAAGCCCGCCCCCAGGAGCACCCCGCCGGTCATGGCAACGATTCTCGGCCCGACGCGATCCTGCCACCGCCCGGCTACGATCATCCCCACCGCGAAGAAGACCACACAGAGCGTGAAGGGCAGCGTCGCCTCTTGGATCGTCCAGCCGTGCAGGCTCATCAGCGGGTTGCGGAATATACTCCAAGAGTAGACATTGCCCAGTCCCAACTGCATCAAGACTGCTGCGATGACGAAGAGCCACCGACTGGGCAGGTGCTCTGCGCGTCTGCCAACGACCGTCATATTGAGATTTTTCATAAAGTTTCCTTTGAGGCCCTTACCCCGGCCCTCCCCGGAAGAAGGTTCACGAGTTCGAACTCGTGAACCTTCGAACCCGCGAACTCCCTCCGAGGGGGTTAGGTCTCCAACACTCTACCCCTCACTCGATTCGTACTGGCTCTTCAGCTGCGCGATCACGGTGGGATCGGCGAGCGTCGTCGTGTCTCCCAACGCTCGCCCCTCGGCAATGTCCCTGAGCAGCCTCCTCATGATCTTGCCCGAGCGGGTCTTGGGCAGTTCTGCCGTGAAGAAGATGTCGTCGGGACGAGCAATCGGGCCGATCTTCTTCGCCACGTGTTGCTTGAGTTCATCGGCCAGCTCCGGAGAGGGTTTATACCCGGCACGCAGGGTCACGAACGCCGAGACGGCTTGGCCCTTCAGCTCATGGCTCTTGCCGATGGCCGCAGCTTCTGCCACCGCTTGATGGTCCACTAAGGCGCTCTCGACCTCCATCGTGCTGATCCTGTGCCCAGAGACGTTGAGCACGTCGTCAATGCGCCCCAAGAGCCAAAAATCCCCGTCCTGATCGATCTTGCAGCCGTCGCCGGTCAAATAGACGCCGGGGAACTTGTTCCAGTAGGCTTGCTTGTAGCGTTCGGGGTCGTTATAGAGGGTGCGGAGCATTCCCGGCCAAGGTTTAGTAATGACGAGATACCCTGCCCCTTTCCCCGGCGGGACAGGATTGCCCGCTTCGTCGAAGACAGCCGCTTCGATGCCAGGGAAGGGCCTGTTCGCTGACGCGGGCTTGAGCGTCGAAATCCCCGGCAGCGGGGTGATGAGAATATGCCCGGTCTCGGTCTGCCACCAGGTGTCTACAATGGGGCAGCGCTCGCCACCAATGACTCTATAGTACCACATCCACGCTTCAGGGTTGATCGGCTCGCCCACCGAGCCGAGCAGTCTCAACGACGAGAGATCGTGCTTCTTGGGATATTCTTCACCCCATCTCATAAACGTCCGAATCGCTGTGGGAGCTGTGTAGAAAATATTCACTCTGTACTTTTCGACGATGGCCCAGAAGCGGTCTCGATCAGGGTAATCGGGCACGCCTTCAAACATAACAGTCGTCGCTCCGTTGGCCAGTGGGCCGTAGACGATATAGCTGTGTCCCGTTACCCATCCGATGTCCGCGGTGCACCAGAAGACATCTTCGTCTTTGATGTCGAAGATCCATTTGTGAGTGAGCGCGACCCCGACTAGATACCCCCCGGTCGTGTGGACGACGCCCTTGGGTTTTCCGGTCGTCCCCGAAGTATAGAGAATAAACAGCATATCTTCGGAATCCATCGGCTCTGGCGGGCATTCGATGGGGGCGTCGCGCATCAGCTCATGCCACCAAAACTCGCGACGATAGTACCCGCCGGTCAGGGGGGTCTTCAGCACGTCGCTGCCTAGGATCCGCCGGACGACGATCACATTTTCGACGGACGGGGCGTTCTTTAAAGCCTCATCGGCGTTCTGCTTCAAGGGCACAATGTGACCGCGCCGCCAGCCCCCATCAGCCGTGATGAGCAGTTTCGCCTGTGCGTCGTTGATTCTGTCTCTCAAGGCTTCGGCAGAAAATCCGCCGAAGACGACGCTGTGCACCGCACCGATGCGCGCACACGCCAGCATCGCAATGGGCAACTCCGGGATCATCGGGAGATAGATCGCGACGCGATCCCCCTTCTTGATGCCCAGCTTCTTCAGAACATTCGCGAACTTCGAGACCTCACGATACAGGTCTTGATAGGTCAAGACGCGCTCATCGCCGGGTTCGCCCTCAAAGATGAGTGCAGCTTTGTTGCGCCGCCATGTCTTTAAATGTCGATCGATGCAGTTATACGAAGCGTTGAGCTTGCCACCGACGAACCACTTGGCCCAGGGCGGATCCCATTCCAAGACCTTGTCCCATTTCTTGAACCAGTCGAGCTCTTCGGCGGCCTGGGCCCAGAAGGCTTCGGGGTTCTTTGCAGCTTTCTCGTAGATCTTGGGGTCACGCACGTTGGCGTGGAGCTTGAACTCCTCCGGTGGGGGAAACGTGCGCTCCTCCTCCAGCAGCGCAGCGATTGTCTGGGTATTGGTCATATTCGATCACTCCATTTCTGTTGCACTTCATTCTAAAGGGCATGAGAGGAGGAGCGCCATGATACGGCGCAGGGCTGGGAATGATTTCGCTCATGTAGAAAAACGGGCATAAGGATGGAAATTCCTACGCCCGTTCCGAGCCGATTAGAAGAGGCCCGTCACCTTCCCCGTCTTGACGTCAATGTCAATCCTGCGGAACGCCGGATCAGACGATGTCCCCGGCATCAGCGAGATCGTCCCGGTCATGGGACACAAGAACTTCGCCCCAGAATAGATTAAGATATCACGGACGGGGAGCACCCACCCCTTGGGCACCCCCTTGAGATCAGGATTGTGAGAGAGCGACAGATGCGTCTTGACCATCATCGTCTGATAGTCACTATATCTGGGGTCGGATTCGATCTTCTTGGCTTTCTCTGTAGCTTCGGGAGACCAACTGACTCCGTCGGCCCCGTAGACAGTCTTGGCGATCTTCTCCACGCGCTCGCGCAGCTTCATCTCCAACGGATAGAGAAACTCGAATCTCGACGACTCCTGCGCCGCATCGGTGATCGCATCGACTAACTCTAAGGCCCCCTCACCGCCCTTGAGCCAGTGCTCGCTCACGGCACACCGTGCCCCAGCAGCCTCGACGGCTTTCTTCACCACCGCGATCTCGGCTTTGGTATCCGTGGGAAAGACGTTGATGCAGACGACCGGCACGATCCCCGAAGTCTGGATGATCTTGAGATGATGCAGCAAGTTGGGCAGGCCCTGCTCCACGAGCTTGACGTTCTCTGTGTTATACTCTTCTGGGATAGGCCGGCCGGGCACGACTTTGGGCCCGCCACCGTGCATCTTCAAGGCTCGAATAGTCGCGACAAGCACCGAGACGTGGGGCTTCAGCCCGCTGAGCCGACACTTGACGTTCCAGAACTTTTCAAACCCGATATCCGCGCCAAAGCCCGACTCCGTCACGTGATAGTCGAAGAGCTTCAACCCCAGCCGATCCCCAATGATCGAAGACTGCCCCACGGCAATATTCGCGAACGGGCCCGCGTGCACCAGCACGGGCTGATACTCTATGGTGCAGCAGAGCGTGGGATTTATAGTGTTTCTCATCCAGGCGGCCATCGCCCCGTCGACCTCTAAATCTTTGGTCGTGACGGGGTTGCCCTTCTTGTCAAACGCGACGGTGATCTGCCCGATGCGCTCACGAAGATCGGCCAAGTCTCGGACGATCGCTAAGATCGCCATCAGCTCGGAGCTGACGGCGATATCGAAGCGCGACTCCATGGCATAGCCGTCCATGCGTCCCCCCAGCCCGATCACGATGTGTCTCAACGCCTGGGCGCAAAAGTCTATGACCCAGCCCATCTGGACGTTGGTCGGGTCAATATCTAAGCGACGCAGTCCAATCTTCTTGAGCTGGGCGTCGTCGTAGTTGCGCTCGTGTTGGAGCCGCGCCGTGAGCGCCACCATCGCCAAGTTATGGGCGTTCATGATGTCGTTAATATCTCCCGTGAGGCCCAGCGAGAACTCGGTCATAGGGATCAGCAGGGCGTTACCGCCGCCAGCAGCCGTGCCCTTAATATTCATAGATGGGCCGCCGGAGGGTTGCCGAATGCAGCCGCCCACGTTCACTCCGCGTTTGCCAAACCCTTCGATAATCCCCAAGGTCGTCGTGGTCTTGCCCTCACCCAAGGGGGTCGGAGTGATCGCCGTGACTTCGATGTATTTGCCGTCCCTCTTATTTTTGAGACGTTCTATAATCTTGGCAAAATCGAGCTTGCAGACCCGCCCATAGGGGAGGACTTCGTCCTTCTTGAGACCTAAGCGATCGCGCCACTCATCGGGGGTGGGCATCTTCTCCTCGGCAAGTTCCGCGATCTGCCAGTCCTTGAGCTTTGTCGCATCGTATGCCATAGGCATCGCCTCCTTACTTATTATCTTAATCCCGCGTGCTGCACGATCTCCGGCACGGCCTCTTCCCATTCAATCGCCATAATGTGCACTCCGGAAACCCCCTTGATCTCCTTGAGTTGCTGAATCAGCTCGACGCAGATTCTTATACCCTCTTGGCGCCACGCCTCGGCTCGGGCTTTTTTGTCTGCGATCCCCTGGCCCGCGGCCTCCATGCGAGCGACGATCTCGTTGGGAACGTCTAAACCCGGAACGTTGTCGCGCATATATTTAGCGG
This sequence comes from Candidatus Fraserbacteria bacterium, assembly GCA_037441155.1. Classification (GTDB taxonomy): domain Bacteria; phylum Bipolaricaulota; class Bipolaricaulia; order RBG-16-55-9; family DRXL01; genus JANXCC01. The sequence continues at coordinate 6,420 of JBBISQ010000046.1, read as the reverse complement.
CGCCGGGCGTCTTGATCGGGCTCACTCCCGCTAAAATATAGACTCTCTCCAACAGCCCAAGATCGCCCAGGCGGGCAATGAACTCCTTGAACCGAGCGATATTATAAACGATCTGGGTCTGGATGAACTGCGCCCCGGCCTCGACCTTCTTTTTCACCCGCAGCGCGCGAAACTCATAGGGCGGCGCAAACGGGTTCTCCACAGCCCCGATGAACATCGCCGGGCGCTCGCCGGTCAGCTCATCCCCGGAGAGAAACTTTCCCTCGTCGCGCATCTTCTTCACCGTCTCGATCAAGTGTACCGAATCGAGATCGAAGACGCCCTTCGCTTGCGGGTGATTGCCGAACGATTGATGATCCCCCGTCAGACAGAGCAGATTGCGAATCCCCAGAGCGTAAGCCCCTAAGATATCGCTCTGCAGAGCAATTCTATTGCGATCCCGACAGGTGATCTGAAAGACCGGATCAAGCCCTAAAGACTTTAAGATCGCACAAGCAGCTAAGCTGCTCATGCGCGTCACGGCCGTCTGATTATCCGTGACGTTGGCCGCGTCGACCCAGTCTTTCAAAATCCTCGCTTTCTCTTCGATGACCCTTCTATCAGCGCTCTTGGGCGGGCCGCACTCGGCGGTCACGACAAATCTCTTCGATTCCAGAGCACGCTGGAGGCTACTTTCGACCTCTGCCAAGAGTCTCCACTCCTCTCTGTCGGTGGCCCTCACCCCGCCTGACCTCTCTCCCAGCCCCTCCCCTCACCCCTGTCTCCCCTCTCCCTCCCAGGGGAGAGGGGACGGGGGTGAGGGAACTAGTGAGGGAAGGAGGCCAGGGGGTTAGGTCTCCAACACCATATCTTCGCGGATGCGCCGGCGCGGTCCTCCGTGCCGATCCGAAGACCAATCCTTCGCCGCAAAGATATTCTCCAAGCTCTTTCGTTGGTTGAGCCTTCCCAAGCGCTCATAGATCATCACCCAGGCGCAGGGGCGCGGGGGAGAGACTTCGCACGTGCCATCGGCGCGCACGCCTCCACAGGGGCCGTTCAGTAAATTTTTCGCGCACCGAGCGATGGGACAAATCCCGCCCGTGAGATGCAGAATGCAATTGCCGCAGCCGGCGCAGACCTCGACCCAGACCCCTTGGCGCTCGACCTCGCCGAAGAACTTCGTATTGAGCGCGGGCAAGATGGGCAGGTCAAATCTCTCCGAGAGCTTATTGACCCCAACCCCGCACGCCAGCGAGAGCACTGCTTCTTGCTGCTCAATAATCTCTCTCCATGGCTCATTAAATTCGTCGTCGCACTGGCGTTTCACCGCGCCCTCGGTGATCTCAATCGGGCGGCCCTGCTGCTTGCGCGCCAGGCGCACCGCTGCCGCTAACAGACCAACTTCCTTCTCGCCCCCAGCCATGCAGACAGCCACACAGGACTGACACCCCAAAAAGAGCACTCTTCTGTAGGGCTCGAGCATCTGCAAGATCTCTTCTATCGGTTTTTGGTCGGCGACGATCATAGCTGCTCCTTTTCTACAGACCTAACCCCGGCCTCTCCCTCTTGAGGGGAGGGGCTAGGGGAGAGGTTTCTAATGCGTTCAGTCATCTCGCGCGCGATCTGCGCGAATCGGTCACCCTGGGCTGAACTGAGATGGAAGAACTCTAAGCGCTCCGGCTCGATGCCCAGCTTCGCCAGCAAGTCTTTCACAGCAGCCACGCGCTTCTTGGCGCGCAGATTCCCAGAGATAAAATGACAGCTCCCCTCAAGACACCCCGCGACCATGACGCCATCGGCCCCTGCTTCAAACGCCTTGAGCAGATAGAGCGCATCGAGCTTTCCCGTGCAGGGCAGACGAATGATGTACACGTTGGGCGGGTACTTGAGGCGCAAGACGCCCGCCAAGTCCGCGGCAGCGAACGCACAATAATGACAGCAGAACGCCACGATCTTCGGCTCGCCGTCCGTCATACCACGCTCACCCTCTCCGCACGGAAGAGATCTTCTATCATGGCAAGCTCTTGTGAGTCTTCAAACTGCCCAAGCTGAATGGCTTTCGCCGGACAATCCGCCGCGCAGATCCCGCACCCTTGGCACTTCACCGCTTCGATCTCTGCGAGTCCTTGGTCATTGATAAACACTGCGCCGAAGGGGCACTCTCTCAAGCACGTCAGACACGCGGTGCACTTCTCTTGATCTACCGAAGCGACGATCCCACCGGCCTCGAGCTGCCCCTTCGCTAGGACGATCGCGGCCCGCCCTGCGGCTGCTTGAGCTTTCGTGATCAGTTCGGGGATCGTCCCCGGGGCGTGCGAGCCGCCGCACAGGAAGATCCCATGCGATGCAAAGTCCACCGGGCGCAATTTTATATGTGCTTCTACAAAGAAGCCGGAAGCGTCGAGCGGGACCTTCAGAAGACGGCTCAGCTCTTCATTATACGGGTCAGGCACGACGCCGGTGCTCAGCACAAGCATATCGGGCTTTATGAGCACCTCGCGACGCAGACGTGCATCGCGCACCGTCACGACGAGCTGATCGTTCTCTCTTCGCACCATGGGCGGCGCCTGCTCATCATAGCGGATGAAGACGACGCCACGCTCCCGCGCCCGACGATAGAGATCTTCGAGAAAGCCGTACGAGATCATCTCGCGATAGAGCACATAGACCTGACGATCCGGGTCTTGATCGAGGAGGGCGAGCGCGTTGTTGAGGGCTTCCCCGCAACAGATGCGTGAGCAATACGGGCGTCTCTCATTGCGCCCCACACACTGGATCATCACCAGACTTCGTCTGGACTGGCCGCCTTCGCCAGCTAGAGGCTGGCGAAGGAGCTCGCGCTGCGTCAGCACGCGCCCATCTTCACCGTAGAGGTATTCTCTCGGCTTATATTCGCGCGTTTCCGTCGCGACGAGCACGACTCCATGACGGATGTGCTCCTCACCCCCAGGGCTGCTGAGCACGGTCGTAAAGTTCCCCACAAAACCGGAGATCTCTCGCACTGTTGTGTCTGTGTGCACGCGGATCTTCGGGTGCGTTTGTACTTGACGGATTAACTGCGCGCGCAGGGCTTGGACATCTATGCCCTCTGGGGTGCGAAAGAGCTCTTTGAGATCAGATCCAAGCTCGGCTCGCTTCTCAACAAGATGCGTCTCAAAGCCGCTGTCGGCGAGCGTCAGCGCTGCGACCATCCCCGACAGCCCCCCGCCGAGCACCAGCGCCGCTGGGGCTACTGCGACCGACTGTACAGAGAGGGGCTTCAGCTCCCGCGCCTTCGCCACGCCCATGCGCACTAAACGCTTCGCCTTCTCCGTCGCTTGCTCAGGCTGATCCGAATGCACCCACGAACACTGCTCCCGGATGTTGACCATCTCAAAGAGAAACTTATTCAGCCCCGCCTCGCGGATCGTATCTTGAAAGAGCGCCGCTAAGTTTCTCGGCGTACACGAAGCGACCACGACCCGATTGAGCCGCTTCTCGCGAATGACTTCTTTCATGTGCTTGAGATTGTCCTGACTGCACGTGTAGAGCACATTTTCGGCGTGGACAACACCGGGGAGCCCCTTGGCGTATTCAGCAACAGCTTTGACGTCCACAACCCCAGCGATGTTGCTCCCGCAATGACAGACGAAGACGCCAATTCTTGGTGCTCCGTCGGGCATGATCTCTTCCGGGTAGTGCTTGGCGTGGGTGCGCGTGCCTCGCGAGGGCGCCAAGAGCGCCTCGACAGCTGCCGCCGCCGCGCTGGCTTGAATGACCGTTTCAGGAATATCCTTCGGCCCGGTAAACGCCCCGGTCACGAAGACGCCCGGCCGACTACTCATGACGGGGCTGCAAGCGCTCGTCTGAGCGAAGCCGTGCTCGTTCAGCTCTATGCCGAGCTTACGGGCTAGCTCCTGCCCCTTGGCGCTCGGTCGCATCCCCACCGAAAGCACAACTAAATCAAACTCTTCTTCTCGCAGAGCCCCCGACTCGTCCCGATAGCGAACGAGCAGATTCTTCGTCTCTGGGATCTCTGTGACCTGCGAGACCATCGAGCGAATGTAGCGCACCTCGTGCTCTTCTCTCGCTCGTTTGACTAAGCTCTCAAAGCCCTTGCCATACGCGCGCAAATCAATATAGAAGATCGTCGGCTCGATAGTGCGATCGTGCTCCTTGGCGACAATCGCTTCTTTGGTGGCGTACATGCAGCAGACAGCGGAGCAGTAGCTCTGATGGCGCAGATCTCGTGAGCCGACGCACTGGATGAACGCGACTTTTTTCGGGGCTTGGCCGTCGGAAGGTCGAACGATTTTGCCCAGCGTCGGGCCGGAGGCACTGAGCAGGCGCTCAAACTGCGGGGCAGTCAGCACATTGGCGTAGCGCCCGAACCCATACTCCCCCACACGTCGCGCGTCGTAGGGCTCAAAGCCCGGCGCTGCTATCAGCGCGCCAACGTCGAGCGTGAAGAGCCTCTCAGTTTGGGTGAAGTCGAGCGCTTGGCGCTCGCATGCTTTGAGGCAGTTTTGCGGGCAACGCCCAGATCGAAAGAAGATGCACGTCTGGGGATCAACGACGGCAGCCAGAGGCACAGCCTGGGGGAAAGGGATGTAGACGGGCTTGCGCTTGCCTAGACCCACGTCAAACTCACTAGGGAATTTGGGCTCTTGATAGACACACGACGCGATACACCGCCCGCACGCGATGCACCGGGTGATGTCGACATAGCGCGGGCGCTGACGCACCGTCACCGTAAAATTTCCAGGCTGGCCTTCGAGAGATTCTACTGAAGCGAGCGTGATGATCTGGACGTTGGGGTGGCGGCCGACTTCGACGAGCTTGGGCGAGAGCATGCACATGGCGCAATCGTTGGTCGGGAAAGTTTTGTCTAATTGGGCCATACGCCCGCCGATGGCCGGGCCGTCTTCGATTAAGTAGACAAAAAACCCGGAATCGGCTAGATTCAGGGCTGCTTGGATGCCCCCGATCCCGCCGCCAACGACAGCAACTGAGCCGTGCTTAGTCTCGCTCATGACTTGTTATATTATTTGCGCCCGACAGACGATCTTCTGTGTACCGATCAAGTGAGAGTTCAGCATCATGTCTTTCTCGCTCGCTCCCAGGGCCAAGCCCACCAGCTGGGTGATGAAGAGTACCGGGACGGTGTGACTCTGTTTGAGCTGCCATTGCGCCCAGTCGAGATTATATTGGCAGAACGGGCACGACGTCACGATGAGATCTGCATGGCAGCGCCGCGCCATCTGTAAAATCTGAGAGCACATCGTGAGCGCAATCGCCTCGTTGATGACTGAAAAGCTTGCGCCACAGCATGAGGTCTTTGCGGGCCACTCAAGAGCTGTTGCTCCAGCAGCCGCGACAAGCCGCTCCATCATCGTGGGGTTCTCGCGATCGTCGAAGCCTGCGACCCGCGGGATGCGCGTTGCTAAGCACCCGTAGTAGCACGCGACCTTCAGGCCCTCGAGGGCGTTGTTCTTCTCTTTGTGGATACGCGGCGCCTGGGCGCTCAGCACCTCGAGAATATTTTTGATCTCCACAGGCTGACCCACCCCCCTCGCCCCATTGATCAACCTAGAGACGCGCTCGCGGGTCTGTGGGGTCTCGAGAGCTCTCTGGGTGATCTTCAGACGGCTATAGCACGCCGAGCACGCGACGACCAGCTCGTCCCCAAGCTCCTGAGCGATCGCTAAGTTTCGCGCTGGAAGTGCGTAGGCTAAGTCCCTGTGCAAGGCATGAGCTGAGGTCGCGCCGCAGCACGTCCAATGGGGTAACTCTTCCATCTCGATCCCTAAGCGCTGACGAACCCAGTCGAGCGAGCGCCTATAGGGTCTGGCCGATGAGCTCAACGTGCACCCAGGATAGAAGCGCATCATGGCTGCTCCTTTGCCCGTGCAAAGAGCTGGCGCAGCTCTCCCGTTCTTCTGGGCCAGAGCTCCAGACGCCCCTTGCGCCAGAGCTCCCAGCCCAGCGCCGCTCGTGCCAACGGCTTTCCCAGCTTAAGATTGTAGCGAACCATCAGCTCCAGCTCGCTCACTCGCCCATTTCTTCTCACGCAGTCCAGAAAGAGCTCGTGAAAGTCGCGGGCGTGGGGCAGCGGTTGGCCCTCACCTTGTAAGGCCAGCTCGCGCAGGGTGTCCATCACCTGTGCGATGTCGATGTCATTGGGACAGCGCACCGAACAGCTATAGCACGAGACGCAGAACCAGAACGCATTGCTGGAGAGCACAGTATCTCGGTCTCCCAGTTGGATGAGCCGGAAGAGCTCGTTGGGGGTGTGCTGCATATACGAAGCCATGGGGCAGCCGGTGGCGCACTTGTCGCATTGGAAGCAGCGACGGACCGGCTCGCCGCTGTGGGCTTCGACGATCTTGAGAAAATCGAGAGATCGCGCTGCAAGCGTCTGCGTGCCGTCGCTCCTCTCCATGATGGATCACAACCCCTATA
>JBBISQ010000045.1:0-13457 GCA_037441155.1 Candidatus Fraserbacteria bacterium | reverse complement strand
GCGCGATGCGATTCTCCGGGATGTTCGAGGGGTTAAAGAGAATGTGAATATCGCGTTGGGCGAGCGACCGAACGAGTTCGGGATAGAAGAGATCGACGCAGATCGCTATGCCAAAGCGCGCGCTCTCTGTGACGAAGACGGGCAGGCGCTCGCCCGGCTTCAGAAAGGCGCGCTCGCCCACAGCGTTCGACGGGAAGATCTTTTCAGCGTACCCCAGCACGACACCATCCGGGCCGATGACATGCCCGCGGGCTACTCTGTGCTCTTCATGCTCGACGATGAGGCTTCCCGTGAGCAGCGTGTAGTGCCCCTTCTGTGCGTAGTGCCCCAGAAGCGCAAGCATATTCGTCAGCTCAGCTTCCGTGAGCGTGACGATGCCGGCCCAGTTCTCCGGCAGACAGACGATCTCAGCATCGCGAATCTTTTCCAGTAATCGTGCGATGGTTTGAAAATTTTTCGCTCGGTCGAGCCGGTCGCGCGCTGGTTGCACAAGAGCGATCTTCATAGCATTCACTCCTCGGGGCGCTCGCCGAAGATCTTCGTCCCGATACGGACGACGTTCGCGCCCTCTTCTAGAGCGATTCTATACGTATTGCTCATGCCCATCGAGAGATACTTCATCTCGACGTTGGGCAGACTCAAAGACTTCAAGCTGTCGAAGAGCTTTTTCGTCTCACGGAAGAGCGGTCGAGCCTCTTCGGGGTCGCCGAAGCGCGGGCCCATCGTCATCAAGCCTAAGATTCTCAGATGGGGAAACCGCGAGACTGCTCTTATAAGAGTTTCAGCATCTTCAGGAAATATCCCAGACTTCTGGGGCTCGCGCCCGCTGTTGATCTCTATCAGAACGGGCATCACTTTATCAAGCCGCGCGCAGTGCTTCTCCAACTCTTGGGCAAGGGCTACCGAGTCAAGAGTCTCGATCATGTCGAAGATTTCGAGGGCTTTCTTTGCTTTGTTGCGCTGCAGATGCCCGATCATGTGCCACTGGGCGCGCCGCCCGATCACGGAAAAAGCTCTTTCGGCTTCCTGAACGTAGTTCTCCCCAATGATCTGCACCCCGGCTTCGAGGGCTTCGAGAATCTCTTGTGGGGAGCGCCCTTTGGCCGCAGCGACCAAGAGCACCCCCGGCGGCAGCTCGGCTAGAATCTGCTGGACGTTCTCGCGGATCATTGCCAACTCTGCACAAGCTGCGTCAGCAAGCGGACGCCGTAGCCGGTCGCGCCCTTGGCGTGATAGAGCCGGCTCTCGACGTCATAAGCGACCCCGGCAATATCGAGATGCGCCCAGGGGTAGCTCACAAACTCTTTAAGAAAGATCGCGCCGACGGCCGCGCCCGCTTGTGGGCCCTTGTTCGCACTGTTTTTGATATCTGCGATCTCGCTCTTGATGATCTCTTTGTACTCGTCATAGAGGGGCAATGGCCAGACGCGCTCCCCCGTCTGTTGCGCTGCTCGCTGAATCTTCTGAGCGAGAGACTCGTCATTGGAGAACAGACCCGCGGCTTCTTTCCCAAGGGCGATGGTGCACGCGCCCGTCAGCGTCGCAAGATCTATCACGGCTTGGGGATTATATCTCTGTGCGTAGACTAGAGCATCGGCGAGCACCAATCTTCCTTCAGCGTCGGTGTTGGTGACTTCGACTGTCTTGCCGTTGGAGATGTGTATGACGTCGCCGGGCTTGAGAGCCTTTCCTGACGGCAAATTTTCAGCCGCTGCGATCAGCCCCACAGCAGAGATGGGGAGCTTGAGCAGCGCGATAGCACGCAGCGCCCCCAGAACTGCTGCCGCGCCACTCATGTCGTACTTCATCGCTTCTAGTCCCTCGCGCGGCTTGATAGAAATTCCCCCGCTGTCGAACGTAATGCCCTTGCCCACGAGCACGATGGGCTGGGAATCTTTCGTGAGATTGTACTCAAGCGCGATCAAGCGCGGCGGCTCGTCGCTACCCTTACCCACAGCGAGAATTCCGCCCATGCCCAGCTTCTCTAAAGCTTTTTCGTCGAAGACTTCGCAGCGCAGTCCAAGCTCATGGGCTAATTCTTGGGCACGACGCGCCAGCTCGCGCGGGGGCAGGCTCTGCCCCGGCTCGTTCGCTAAGTCGCGCGCATAGCAAACTGACTCAGCTATGATCTGTCCGCGCTGCGCGCCCAGCTTGAGCTGCTCTAATTTCTCTGCGCTGTGCTCGACCAGACGGAGATGCTCGAGCCTGACCGGCTCTTGAGATTTTTTGAATTTCTCAAAGCGATAGAGCCCCAGAAGCGTCCCTTCGACGGTCGCTTGTGCAGCCGTGAGAGCATCGAGCCCGCCGATGCCTGCCCCGTGGGCAATGGTCGTCAGCTCTGGGAGAGATTTGGCAGCGCGTGCCGCAGCGGCGCTGATCTCACGAACCACGTCTGCCGAAAATTTCTCAGCTGGGCCAAGGCCGACCAAGAGCACTCGCTTGGCCCCGATCTTGCCGTGCGTGCGCACCCAGAAAACCTCGCCCTTCTTGCACGGAAAATCGCCGTCGGTGAGAATCTCAGAGAGCGTGCCATCGAGGGCTCGGTCCACAGCGCCGGCGGCCCCGCCAGGACGCTGCACCCCTTCGAAGATCCCCAAACAAATCGCGTCTGTCTGGACTTTCGTGATGTCCCCTCGCTCAACAGAGATGCGCATACAGTCACTCCTCTCGCTCGTGTGATCCAAGCAAGTGTATCCTAATCGTGTACCCGATGCACATCATTACCCTTGACAAGGGCCCATTTGGTAAAATGAAGCTCAACGAGAGAAACACCGCACAGCGGAGGAAGAATGATCGGTGAACACGTCATCGTCGAGCGCCAAGACTTTCAAAAGCTCTTGGATGCCCTGCGCCACAAAGGGTATCAGACCGTAGGGCCCACCGTGCGCGAGGGCGCGATTGTCTACGATCAGATCGCTTCAATAGAAGATCTTCCCGTCGGCTGGACGGATGAACAAGACGGAGGAAAGTATCGCCTCAAGAGACGGAACGATCAAGCGCTCTTCGGCTACGTCGTGGGGCCGCAGTCGTGGAAAAGATTTCTGCACCCGCCTGTCTTAAGTCTATGGAAGGCCAAGAAGAACAGCAAGGGTTTTGAAATTCTCCCCAATGCGAGCGAGCCGCCGCGCTACGCGTTCATCGGCGTTCGGTCGTGCGAACTGCACGCGATCTTCATTCAAGATCGGGTCTTCACCAACGGGAAGTTTACAGACCTGCACTACCAAGCGCGCCGTCAGGAGATCTTCATCGTCGCGGTCAACTGCGTCCAAGCCGGCGGGACGTGCTTCTGTGTCTCGATGAAGACCGGCCCCAAAGTGACAGTCGGGTTTGACCTGGCGCTTACTGAGATTCTCGACGGCCAGCAGCACTACTTTGTCGTTGAAGTCGGCACAGAGCAGGGCGCGCAAATTCTTCAGCAAGTCCCTACCAAGAAAGCCCAGCCCACAGAGATAGCCGGCGCTGAGGAGCGCGTGGCCCAAGCTGCTCGACAGATGGGGCGCCAGCTCGATACGACAGATATTAAAGACTTACTCTATAGAAATCTCGAACACCCGCGCTGGGATGAAGTTGCGATGAGATGTCTCAACTGTGCCAACTGCACGATGGTCTGCCCCACGTGCTTCTGCACTACTGTTGAAGACGTGACCGATCTCACGGGCACTGAGGCGGAGCGCGTGCGCAGGTGGGACTCGTGCTTCACTCTAGACTTTTCGTACATTCACGGCGGAAGCGTGCGGGCTTCGCCGAAGTCGCGCTATCGCCAATGGCTGACCCACAAACTCGCAAGCTGGATAGATCAATTCGGGACATCGGGGTGTGTGGGCTGTGGACGGTGTATCACGTGGTGTCCCGTCGGCATTGACATCACCGAAGAAGTCCGCGCCATCCGCGAGACCGAACCGAGCAGAGCTTAATTCAGAAAGGGGAGGATAGCTGTGGACACGCTCGAACGCTTGTTGTCAGAGCATCCGTTCTTCAAGGACTTGGATCCGCGCTACATTCAGCTCATTGCTGGGTGTGCCCGCGAAGTGACCTTTAAAGCTGGGGAGTTCATCTTCCGCGAGGGGGATCCGTCGAATAAGTTCTGGGTAATTCGCAGCGGCAAGATCTCGTTGGAGGTCTTTGCGCCGGGACGCGGGCCGATCATGATCGAGACGTTAGGCGAGGGCGACGTGATGGGCTGGTCGTGGGCCGTGCCGCCCTACAGGAAACAGTATGACGCGCGGGCCTTGGAGCTGACGCGCGCCTTGGAGTTTGACGCCCTGTGCATTCGCACCAAGTGTGACGAAGAGCCAAAGCTCGGCTATGAGCTCTTCAAGCGCTTCGCGCAGATTATCGGGCAGCGCCTGCAGGCGACGCGCCTGCGCTTGCTCGATCTTTATGGCAGTCACTCCTAAGCTCCAGACGGCGATCACAGTGAGTGCTGATCCGATGGTGCCCAGCCCGTATCGGGTGCGCAGGGTGCGGCGCGAGACATCCGATACGTTTACGCTGGAGCTGGAATCGGTGAACGGAGAGAGGTTCTCTTTCGCGCCAGGACAGTTCAATATGCTCTATCTCTTCGGCGTCGGAGAAGTCCCAATCTCGATCAGCGGCGATCCGGCACGCTCTGACGTGTTGGTGCACACCGTGCGCGCCGTCGGCCCGGTGACCAGAGCGATCTGTAAGCTGAAACGCGGAGATATTCTGGGCGTGCGTGGCCCCTTCGGAAGCGGCTGGCCCGTCGCAGAAGCCGTGGGGAACGATATTATAATCGTCACCGGTGGTGTGGGCTTAGCTCCGCTGCGCCCAGCGATCTATTATATTCTCGCTCATCGAGGAGAATACGGTCGTGTGGCATTGCTCTATGGCGCGCGCACACCCGCAGATATGCTCTACAAGAAAGAGCTCGCGGCGTGGCGTGGGCACTTCGACCTTCAAATCGAAGTGACGGTGGACGCGGCAAGGCCCGACGAATGGCGCGGCAACGTCGGGGTCGTAACGACGCTCATCCCCCGAGCCACCTTCGACCCTTACCATACGACAGCACTCGTCTGCGGCCCGGAGATCATGATGCGCTTCACGGTCTTAGAGCTACAAAAGCGCGGCCTGCCAGATGACCAGATCTATATCTCGATGGAGCGCAACATGAAGTGCGCCATCGGCTTGTGCGGGCACTGTCAGTACGGCCCACACTTTATCTGTAAGGACGGCCCGGTCTTCCGGTTCGACAGAGTGAGAGGGATCTTTGGAAAGCGGGAGATCTGATATGCCCAAGAGCAGAAAGCCCAAGGTCGCCGTGTGGAAGTTCGCCTCGTGCGATGGCTGTCAGTTGAGTCTCTTAGATTGCGAAGACGAACTGCTCGCCGTTGCAGGAGCCGTTGAGATCGCCAACTTCCCTGAAGCGTCGCGCGCGGTCGTCAAAGGCCCGTATGACATCTCTCTTGTCGAGGGCTCGATTACTACACCGCACGATGCCGAGCGCATCCAAGAAGTCCGGCGCGTCTCGAAGTTCTTAGTTACTATCGGGGCCTGTGCGACGGCTGGCGGCATCCAAGCCCTGCGCAACTTCAAAGACGTCAAAGAGTTCATCTCCATTGTCTACGCCAAGCCTGAGTACATCAGCACTCTAGAGAAGTCGACGCCTATCGCTGAGCACGTCACAGTGGACTTCGAGCTGCGCGGCTGCCCCATCAATAAATATCAGCTCGTCGAAGTGATCAATGCGTTCTTGAACGGGCGCAAGCCCAACACTCCGTCATACAGTGTCTGTGTGGAGTGCAAGCGTCGCGGAACGGTCTGCGTGATGGTCGCCCATGGGACGCCGTGCTTAGGGCCGGTCACCCAAGCGGGCTGCGGCGCGATCTGCCCCGCGTATCATCGCGGCTGTTACGGGTGCTTTGGCCCGAAAGAGACCCCAAACACTGCGTCGCTGAGCGCGTGGTGGCGCAGGCTCGGCGTCAAGGACCACGACGTAGTTCGAGCGTTCCGAGGGTTCAACGCCTACGCCGAGCCGTTCCGAAAGGAGAGCGAACTCTATGAGCAAAAGCAGTAAGACTATAACAGTCGACTATCTGGCGCGGGTCGAGGGCGAGGGGGCGCTCTACGTCAAAATTAAGGGCGATAGAGTCACAGATGTGAAACTGAAGATCTTCGAGCCGCCCCGCTTCTTTGAGGCGTTCTTGCGCGGGCGCAGCTTCACCGAAGCTCCGGATATCACGGCGCGCATCTGCGGGATCTGCCCCATTGCGTATCAGATGAGCAGCTGTCACGCGATGGAGGACGCCTGCGGCGTGAAAGTAGATGGGCAGCTGCGGGCGCTACGCAGACTGATCTATTGCGGGGAATGGATCGAAAGCCACGTGCTCCATGTCGCCATGCTCCATGCCCCGGACTTTCTAGGCTACGAGAGCGCTATTCACATGGCCAAGGACCATCCCGATCTGGTCCAGAAAGCCCTCAGACTCAAAAAAGTTGGGAACGAGCTGGTCGCGTTCTTGGGCGGGCGCGAGATCCATCCCATCAACGTGCGCGTCGGAGGCTTTTACAAAGTCCCCACCAAGAGTGAGCTTCAGCGATTAGTCGGAGATTTGCAATGGGCGCGTGATGCAGCGTATGAGCTGGTGCGCTGGACCGGGACTCTGGAGTTTCCAGATTTTGAGCAAGACTACGAGTTTGTTGCTCTCAGACATCCCGATGAGTACCCGTTCAACGAGGGTCGGCTCGTTTCTAACAGGGGCTTAGACATCGCGATCCGCGAGTACGAAGAGTATTTTATAGAAGAGCACGTAGAACACTCTAACGCCTTGCATTCGGTGTTGCGAAGGGACCTAACCTCTAACCCCTTCCCTAAAGGGAAGGGGAATTCCCCTCCCTCTTCAGGGGAGGGGGCAGGGGAGAGGTCAGGCAACTATTTCGTCGGGCCGCTCGCGCGATATAATATTAACTTCGATAAGCTCCCTCGCTCGGTGCAAAAAGCCGCCACAGAAGCGGGCCTAGGCCCTGTGTGCACGAACCCCTTCAAGAGCATCATAGTGAGATCTATCGAGACGCTCTACGCCTGCGAAGAAGCCCTGCGAATCATAAGCGAGTACGAGATGCCGGAGAAGCCCTACGTAGAGGTGCGCCCGCGGGCTGGAGTGGGCTGTGGGTGCACCGAGGCTCCACGGGGGATTCTCTATCATCGCTATCGCCTTGACGACCACGGAAATATCTTAGACGCCAAGATCGTCCCGCCAACGTCGCAGAACCAAAAGACCATCGAGAGCGATCTCTGGCACTTCGTGCCTAAATACATCAACATTCCCAAAGAGCAGCTGACATGGAAGTGTGAGCAGGCCATTCGCAACTATGACCCGTGCATCTCGTGTGCTACGCACTTTTTGAAGGTCGAGATCGAGCGCGATCAGGGTTGACGAACATCAGCCAAGGCGCTGATATTCATCAGCGTCTTTTTTCTTGTCCGGAGCTAGAGTAAGGGTGTCTTGAAAGGAGGGAAGCGCCATGACTGGGACGCGCCGGTGGAGCGAAGAAGAGATTCTAGACCAGGCGGCATGCGTGATGACCGAGTGCGGCGAGCGGGCGACGCGCTGCGTTATGCTCCAGATTGTGCTCGATGAACTGATTGAGCGTGTCGGGCCGTGGAAGCTGGCGCACTTTATCGCGACGAGCAAGAACCAAGCTGCCGCCGCGGCGTTGGGGAGGTATTTAGAGCAGAACTGGCCGGACTATGCCCACAAAGTGACCGAGATGCTCGAGGCGGCGACATGGCAGAAGGGGGAAGAAGAACTGGAGCGCGAATTTGGCGGGGATTAGATTACTGACAGTGCGAGACTAGACATCTAGTATCTCTGTAATCTGACTAGGCCCATTGAGGATGATTCGCAACTGATTGAGCACGTCACGCCCTAACAACACATTGGTTCGCAGTGATAGCGTTACCTCGAGCTGTGTAAACTTTTTGTTTCCAATTACTAAGTCAATCAGATAGGTGGGACGTGTAGAGGCTTGGCCGTTGTAACCGCGTACAACCACCACGCCAAAAGGCTTGAGCTTCCATTGATCTATCAAGGAGCTTGGAATGACGGTCATCGCTGCGCCTGAATCCACCTTGGCTCGATAGCGTAGGAAGCTGGTGGTCGAGAAAGAAGGCTTGATCTCCAGATCTATATAGGGCGCAGGAGGTTGTTCAGACACTTCGTAGGGAAATGCCTTCATGGGCTAAGGGGTATCAATACCGGGGACGTCGACAGTTCGGTGGGGATGGTCAGGAAGCACTTGTTCGAAATAGATTGTTTCTTCGGGCCAACGGGCGTATACCCGCTGGATCAGTGCGGATTTGTCTCTATCGCTATCCAGCACCTGACCGTCTTTGATGGCTACCCACTGGCTCAGGTGGGTCTTGCGCAGCTGTGGCCAAAGGGCTTCGTACGCTGCGACCTCTTGCTCAAAGCGCTCCTCATGCCCTGTCCGAGGAGCACAGGAAAACATCTTGGTAGCTTTCAACATAAGACCATCACTCTCGCTTAAGTTTAGTCTACAACTCTGCGTAAAGCAAGCTGCTTGGGTCCCTGCGCCAAGAGATCGGTACCAAGGGGCGGGCATCCTGTCGCAGGCACGCCAGGTTCTTGTGCCATTGCTTGTTTGCTTGAAGCTAAGCCGAGCATGAGCCCGAGCGCAACTAGCAGCCAAAATGGCAGCTCCACAAGTAGCTACTGCCACAAGGGCGGCATTAGCAACATCGTCTTGGTCACCTAAATGTTACAGCCGTTCAAGAATGGCCTTGCGCCCAGCTGCCGGGTCTGAGCCACGTACGCTCTTCTTCCATGCCTCCACTTCCTCTGCGGGAACGCCCGCAGCGAGCCACTCAGGCACCACTCACTGAAAGAGCTGTTCATACTCCCTCATTGGGAAGCGCAAGCTTTAAAACTTCATGTTCACGCTCAAACTGACCTCCGCCTGAGCTGGGCGTGAGCTCGATCGGCTATGAGGGCCATAACCTATGACTGCCCCCACAGCAGCCCATCCGATAGGCAATATCATCGTAAGAAATTCGAGGGCGGGCGTATGAGCAACCATGAGCAAGCCACACCCTGCAACTAAGCCTGTAGAGACTCCTGTCAAGCCCCCAACGAAGGCAAAGCCAAGGTCTCCTTCTAATTTATAAAGCTGGCTCACGAAGATAATCCCAGCAACTGCCCCTATCGCTGGGCCTAGCACGACGCGACTGAAGCGCATGCCCTTGCTCCAATCAAGGGGGTCACCATATTGCTCAAGGAACTTTGGAGAAGATGCTGAACCGCTACAACGGCTGGTCCATCCTGAGACAACCTGAAAAAACCCTGTTGAAAGACCGCCGATAGTGGCTCCCGCTGCTGCGCTGCCGAGGAACACAACGAGCTGGTTGTCATCTTTGGAAGCCTGTTGGTTTTGGGCTGCCACATTGCCTTCATACCATAGGGGAACAGTGATAGCAATAACTAGAAAGAATTGAGAGGCTCTCCGCATATAGTGGTCACCTTCCTATTTCTTTGGCTTCTTTGTCGGACAGTATCTAGTCTTTATCCAGGCACAGACAACAGCACTACTGGCAAAACCGTATAAACCAGCTTTCTTCGCCGTTTCGTTCCCCGTGGCTGATCCCTGAGCGAGCAGTAGCAGGTTACCTAAAACAGCTACAATGCATCCAAAAGTAATGTCCCATCAACACGCTGCTAGGGGCCTAAACTGCCTAAGTGAAGACGACCATGCAAGCCTTAATACTTGATTAGCGGCTAGCTCTTCGAAAGCTTCGGAAGCCTCTTCTATCTGAGCCCTTAAGTACCTACCGGTACTTCTATATGCCAAGATGTTTTCCTTACCTGCTTCTGGATGAGCTTCCATCAAAGCCTGCTCCCAAGCAGCAGCCAGGTCTTCTGGAAGACCCGCCTTGTATAATTCCTGCATCGTTGCTTTAACAGACTCTAATTTCTCGGCCTCGCTAATGTTACCGAAATTCATCCTTGTGATTTCCTCATCTAGCTTGGATGTGAAGCCTTCAGCATCCAAAGCATCAACCATAGTGATGGAAACTATCCTGGCCCTCGGGCTCTCTGCTCCGAACGTGATAAGAACTGAGTACACCCACTTACCAGTCTGCCGAAAGCTACCAGTCCCGCTCCCATGCTCACCCCTTTCAACAACGCTCGCCGCGAAAGATGCTTCGCACCCCTTTGCTGATCTTTGTGCACCATGCACTATACCTCCTCCGTTCTGAGATTGTCAAGTGGAGTGAGTATAGCACTGAAAAAAAAGCGTGTCTGTAACACAAGAGCACATTACAAGAAGAATTTTGATGGAATCAGCCTCTTGGCTGCGCTACAATAAGAGCACCATGAAGGCGATGGTCTTAAAAAAGCTGGCTCGGCTCGAAGAGAACCCGGCTCCGTTAGAGCTCGAGACTCTGCCCAATCCTGTCCCGCAAGAACGCGAAATTCTGATAAAGATCTCAGCGTGCGGGGTCTGTCACACCGAGCTCGATGAGATCGAAGGGCGTACTCCTCCCTCACAGTTCCCGATGATCTTGGGGCACCAAGTCGTCGGGCACGTTGTCGCGCTTGGCGAAAGGACGCACGTTTTTAGAGTAGGGGATCGTGTCGGCGTCGCCTGGATCTACTCGGCGTGCGGGGAGTGCAAGTTCTGCCGGCGGGATGAAGAAAATTTGTGCTATAACTTCCGGGCGACAGGTCGAGATGCCCACGGCGGCTATGCTCAGTATATGACCGTCTCCGAAGATTTTGCGTATCCCATCCCAGAAGTCTTCTCAGACGTCGAAGCCGCTCCGTTGCTGTGCGCTGGCGCTATCGGGTATCGCTCGCTGCGATTGACCAACTTACAAGACGGACAGAATCTAGGGCTGACGGGCTTTGGGGCTTCTGCACATTTGGTGCTCCAAATGGCGCGGCATCTCTACCCGAAAGCGAAAGTGTTCGTCTTCGCTCGCAGCGAGACTGAAAGATCTTTTGCCAAAGAGCTTGGGGCTGTCTGGGCTGGCGATATCAGTGAAGAATCCCCAGAAAAATTAGACGCAATCATTGACACGACCCCCGTGTGGCGTCCCATCGTCGAGGCGTTAAAAAACTTAGAGCGCGGCGGGCGCTTGGTCGTCAACGCCATCCGAAAAGAAGAGACAGACAAAAGTGTACTGGCGCAGCTCGACTACGCGACCCATCTCTGGCTCGAGAAAGAGCTCAAGAGCGTGGCCAACGTGACGCGGCGCGACGTGCGCGAGTTTTTAGAATTAGCTGCGAAGATCCCTATCAAGCCCGAAGTCCAAGTCTATAGATTAGAAGAAGCCAACCGCGCCTTGATAGAGCTGAAGACACAAAAGATTCGCGGGGCCAAGGTCTTGCGGATAGAATAACAGCGATGGTCGAGCCTATGACGTATCCTACCTATCTGGCGCTCTACGAGCGCGGGCTCTTGCGCGAGCGCGTCGCCGAAGCGCGAAAGCGCTTAGCAGCCTGTACGCTTTGCCCGCGCGTCTGTCGCGCCACTAGACTGAAGGGCGAGATTGGCCAGTGCAATGTTGGGCGCTGGGCGTTAGTCTCTTCATTCGGGCCGCACTTCGGTGAAGAGCGCGTCTTGCGCGGCACGCGCGGCTCGGGAACAGTCTTCTTCGCCGGATGTAATCTCAGATGCGTCTACTGCCAAAACTACGAGATCAGCCAGCTCGTAGATGGCGCAGCCGTCAGCGCAGAACGCTTAGCTGAGATATTCCTCGAGATCCAAGAGATGGGCTGTCACAATCTCAATCTCGTCACGCCCACGCACGTCATCGCCCAGATTCTCGAAGCGGTAGAGTTAGCAATCTCCCAGGGCTTCCGGCTGCCCATCGTCTACAACACCTCGGGGTATGATTCGGTCGCAGCGCTCAAGCTTCTCGATGGGATCATAGATATTTACATGCCCGATCTCAAATATAGCGACTCGCAGATCGCCAAAAAGTATTCGGGGATCGAGCACTATTGGGAGGTCGCTACCGCAGCGTTTCGGGAGATGCATCGCCAAGTCGGGGATCTCGTCGTTGAGAACGGGCTGGCCAAGCGTGGGCTGCTCATCCGGCACTTGGTCTTGCCTAACACAATCGCCGGATCTAGAGGGGTGCTGGAATTTATCGCGAACGAACTCTCGCGCGATTCGTGGGTCAACATCATGGCGCAGTATCACCCGACCTATAAAGCGTATGAGCATCCGGAGCTGTCGCGGCGCATCACATCAAAAGAATATTGGGAAGTCGTCGAGTACGCCCGCTCGCTGGGATTGCATCGCGGGATTCCTTTAGAGTATGCTGACTAATGAACCTCATGCGCCTCTGCCTCATCCCGTTAAAGATCACCCCTAGAGACGTAGCTGCGAATCTTGCGGAGCTTGAGCGGCGCCTGCGCGAAGTCTCGCGCTATCGTCCCGATCTTGTGTGCTTGCCCGAATGTGCCCTGACTGGATATCTCTACGAAGACCCAGACGTCACAAAATTCGCTGAGCCTATCCCCGGTCCCACGACTCGGCGCATGAGCGCACTCGCACAAGAGTATAAGATCTTTCTCTGCACTGGACTTCTCGAAGTCGCGGGCGAGAATTTTTTTAACTCCGCCGTGCTGCTAGATCGCCACGGAAGAATTCTCTTGCACCATCGCAAGATCTGCGAGCATCCGCCCTTCACCAACGGGACGACGGTAGAGAGCACGAAGACGGAGCTTGGGCGTCTGTCGGTGCTCATCTGCGGCGACCTCTTCGACGAAGACGCGACGTCTCAGCTCAACGATTCACTAGATTTGTTGCTTGTACCGATGGCGCGCAGCTTCGACGGGCGCTCGCCCGATCTCGAACGATGGCGGCGCGAGGAGAGACAAGTCTATCTCGATGGCGTGAAGTTCGTAGGTGTGACGACGGCCATTGTGAATGCCCTCGAAGTTGCAGAGAAAGACGCAAGCTTCGGTGGTGCGTTGATCATAGATCGCAACGGACGCGTGCTCGCGGAGTCCCCGCACGGGACAGACACAGCCCTCGTTTATGAGCTATAATGACAGTTCGGGAGGTCACAATGGAATGGTGGCAGAGCTTCTTCGATGAGACTACTGCGCAGATTATGTTCCATGAAGAGGCGTGGCAGCGGGCTGAGCAGAACTGCGATGCGTTAGTGTCGCTCTTGGGTCTTCAGCCGAGTGCGAAGATTTTAGACTTAGCGTGTGGGCCGGGGCGCTACGCCATCCCCTTAGCCAAGCGCGGCTTTCGCGTCGTGGGGCTGGATATCTCAGAAGTCTATCTCGAGCAAGGGCGCGCCAAAGCGAAGTTGAGAAACTCTTGTGGGGTTTATGTGCTCGTGATTGAGGCCCACGGCACTGTATGCGTTGGGCGTTTGGGGCAGCAAAGCTTTGATGGGGTCTATCTCTATGTGGGCTCGGCACTGGGGCCTGGGGGCTTCAAGCGAGTCGCGCGCC
>JBBISQ010000044.1:0-14149 GCA_037441155.1 Candidatus Fraserbacteria bacterium | reverse complement strand
CGCTTCTTCTTCGGACTTGCCTCCTCACGAGAGAATCCGCTAAGATTGCACAAGGAGGTTCTTCTATGGAGGACCGTCTGCGGGCCTTACAGCGCCGCCGCGAGCAAGCGCGTCTCGGCGGTGGCACCGATCGCATCGAACGCCAGCACGCCTCAGGGAAGCTCACCGCCCGCGAGAGAGTTGAGATCCTCCTGGACGAGGGCTCCTTCGTCGAGCTCGACCCGTTCGTGGTCCACCGCACCACTGATTTCCCCTTAGAAAAAATCCCCGGCGATGGGGTCGTCACCGGCTACGGGCAGATCTGGGCCAGAAGAGTCTATCTCTTTTCCCAAGACTTTACGGTCTTTGGCGGCTCGCTCTCCGAAGCCCACGCCGAGAAGATCTGCAAGGTCATGGATCTCGCGCTCAAGTCGGGCGTCCCCGTGATCGGTCTCAACGACTCCGGGGGCGCGCGTATCCAAGAGGGAGTCGTGAGCTTGGGCGGCTACGCCGAGATCTTCTTGCGCAACGTCTTAGCCTCAGGGGTCATCCCCCAGATCTCGGCCATTCTCGGTCCGTGTGCGGGCGGTGCGGTCTACTCCCCCGCTATGACAGATTTTATCTTCATGGTGGAGCATACGAGCTATATGTACGTCACCGGCCCCAAGGTCGTCAAGGCCGTCACCCACGAAGACGTCACTCACGAGACGCTCGGCGGCGCAGAGATACACGGCTCCAAGAGCGGAGTGGCACACTTCGTCGAGCCCGATGAGGTGAGCTGTCTGGAACGCATCCGCGAGCTCTTCTCCTATCTCCCACAGAATAACAGGGAGAGCCCGCCGCAGCTCCCCTGCGATGATCCCCCCGATCGCACCGACCCCGAGCTGAACGAGATCATCCCCACAGAGTCCACCAAGCCCTACGACATCACTGAGATCATCCGTCGGGTGGTGGACGACGGGGTCTTCTTAGAAGTCCACCGGGGCTGGGCGCCCAATATCGTCGTAGGCTTTGCCCGACTCAACGGACGCTCCGTGGGGATCGTTGCGAATCAGCCGGCCCATCTGGCCGGGGTGCTTGATATCAACGCCAGTGTGAAGGCCGCGCGCTTCGTGCGTTTTTGCGACTGCTTCAATATCCCCTTGATCACCTTTGTGGACGTGCCGGGGTTTCTGCCTGGGACCGATCAAGAATGGAACGGGATCATCCGTCACGGCGCCAAGTTGCTCTATGCGTTTGCTGAAGCAACAGTCCCCAAAGTCACGGTGATCACGCGCAAGGCGTATGGGGGGGCCTACGACGTGATGAGCAGCAAGCACATTCGGGGAGACTTTAACTTTGCTTGGCCTTCCGCCGAGATCGCGGTGATGGGCCCGCAAGGGGCCGTCGAGATCATCTACCGACGAGAGCTCGAGCAGGCGAGCAACCCCCAAGAGCTCGAAGACTCTCTCGTGCGAGAGTATACCGAGAAGTTTGCCAATCCCTATATTGCGGCCGAGCGCGGCTATATTGACGACGTGATCGAGCCGGCCCAGACCCGCCCGATCTTAATTAGATCTTTGGAGATGCTCTCCAGCAAGCGCGATGCCAATCCCTGGAAGAAGCACGGCAATATCCCGCTGTGATCGGGGGGAAGGAGTGAGCAGATGATCGTCTTCATTATTCTGGCCGCAGTCGGTCTGGTGTTATTACTGATCTCGGCGTTCTTTGGGGTCTTCGGGGACGATATCGAAGCGGCCCCCGAAGTCGAGGGCGGCGGCCCGCATTTTCTGAGTTTACGGTCTATAGCCGTCTTTCTCACGGCGTTTGGGACCGTGGGCGCCATCGCGCGATACTATAATCTCTCGGCGATGCTCAGCTCGCTGTGGGGCGTGCTGGCAGGAGCAGCGATGAGCGGCATCTATCTGTTCGCCATGAATCTCGTACGCTCCCAAGAGGCGAGCTCGCTCATCGAGAGCACAGATTTGATTGGGCTGACCGGGCGGGTCACGGTAGCCATCCCCCCCGACGGCTTAGGGGAGGTGAGCTGCACCGTCAAGGCGCAGGTGACGCGGCGCCTCGCCCGCTCCCTGCGCAATCAAGCGATCCCCGAAGGGGCCATCGTCAAGATCACGGATGTGCAGGGGGATGTCGTGCTCGTCGAACTAATCTAGACCTCTCCCCTACCCCCTTCCCCAGTCCCTCTCCCCTCGGAGGGAGAGGGGAGCAAGGGGTGAGGGGAGGGGGCCAGGGGGGTAGGTCCTAGCAGAGGAGGAGAGACTATGTTCGGGTTGACAACACTGCCGATCTTGCTCGTGCTGGTCGCGTTGGTCGTGCTCGTCGTGGTCATGACCGCGGTGCGCAATTATATCAAAGTGCCGCCCAACAAAGTTGCGGTCTTCTACGGGCGCAAGCACCGGCTCCCTGATGGCCGGGTTGTGGGGTTCCGCTTGGTGACTGGGGGCGCGGCCCTTAAGTGGCCCGTCGTCGAGAACGTCACGTATTTAGATTTGACGATCTTCCCCATCGATCTCGAAGTACGCGATATGCCCAACAAAGACGGAGTCCTCGTGAGCGCCCAAGCGGTCGCTAACGTCAAGATCCGCAACGATCAAGAGTCGCTCATCGCTGCGGCCGAGCGGTTCCTTGGGCGCAGCCTGGAAGACGTCAAGCAGATCGCGTATAAGAACTTAGAGGGCCACCTGCGTTCGATCATCGGGCGCTTAACAGTAGAAGAGATCGTGCGGGATCGGGCCAAGTTCAACCAAGAAGTCCTGATGGAAGCCGCAGCGGACTTGGCCAAGATCGGCCTTGGGGTGGACGTTCTGACGATTCAGAAGATCTGGGACGCGGAAGGCTACATCGAAGCCCTGGGCAAGAAGCGTACGGCCGAAGTCAAGCGGGACGCCCGCGTCGGGGAGGCCGAAGCCGAGCGAGAGGCTATTATCAAATCGAGCACGGCGCTGCGCGAGGCCAAGGAGCGCGAGAACGAGAACCTCGCCCTGATCGCCCAAGCCGAGAAAGAGCGTGACGTGAAGAAGGCCCAGTTCGAAGCCGAGGTCCAAGCCCAGCAGGCGCGCGCCCGTCAGGCCGGCCCCTTAGCCGAAGCCAAAGCCCGCCAAGAGGTCGTCGAACAAGAGGTCCAGATCGAGTTTATTCGTACGAAGAAACTGACCGAAGTCGCCGAAGCCGAAGCCGTACGCCGCGAGCGCCAGCTCCTCGCCGAAGTGATCAAGCCCGCCGAAGCCCAGAGACAACAGATCATCCTCCAAGCCGAAGCAACCAAACAGAAAGAGATCTTAGAGGCCGAAGGGCGCAAGACGGCTATTATTGTCATCGCCGACGCGGAGAAACAAAGACTAGCACTGGAGGGCATCGGCGAGGCCGACGCTCTGCGAGCCAAGCTCTTGGCCGAAGCCGAGGGCACCAAAGCAAAACTCTTAGCGGAAGCGGAAGGGGCGAAAGCGAAGCTGCTCGCCGAAGCCGAGGGCGTCAAAGCAAAGCTCCTAGCAGAGGCCGAGGGCGCCCTCAAGAAGGCCGAAGCCTTTGCCAAGCTCGACGAGTCCGCCAAGACGATGCTGGTCTTAGAGAGACTGCCCGAGGTGATCAAGGCCTTCGCGCCGGTGGCCGGAGCCGTTGCCGCCCCGCTGGGCAA
Organism: Candidatus Fraserbacteria bacterium; assembly: GCA_037441155.1. Classification (GTDB taxonomy): domain Bacteria; phylum Bipolaricaulota; class Bipolaricaulia; order RBG-16-55-9; family DRXL01; genus JANXCC01. The sequence continues at coordinate 10,536 of JBBISQ010000044.1, read as the reverse complement.
TATAGACAAGTTGGTGATGCTCGACAGCGGCTCTCCCGACGGCGCCAATCCGCTCAGTCGTCTGGCCAACACCGTCCCCACGACGATGTTCACCTTGATGCAAGCCGCGCAGGCCCTGGGGATTGACCTCAGCGGGCTGCTGGGCAAGATCGGGATCAAGGCCGAGGAGGAGCCCAAGAAGAGCAAGGGGTGAAGAGGAGCACCGATGCCAGACTATATCTCAGAAGCGCCGTTCGTCGAGGAGGAGAGCAGCGTGCTGGTGATCTGCTGCTCGAGCAATGCCTTCTTGCCCTACACCCAAGAGTTCGTAGAGAGGGCCTTAGGGCTTGGGCCGGGGCGGTATGATCTCTTGGCCGTTCCGGGTGGGCCGCAGTTTCTCCTGTTGACGGAGTATCTCCCGAAATTCGCGTGGGTCGGGCATCGCTGGGTGAAGTTTTTAGTAGAGCGTCATAGACTCAAGAGGGTGATCGTGATCTCGCACGAGGACTGCGCCTGGTACAGCGATGAGCGATTCATCCCCCAGATATTGCAGAAGTTTGGGGTGGGCAGATCGCTCAAGGAGCGGCAACGAGAGGACTTGAAAGAGATCGTGCAGGCCTTACGCAATCTGGGGCTGCCGATCTCGGTTGAGGCCTATTATGCGGAGAAGGGCGCTGATGGGAGGGTGCACTTTGTGAGGGAGGGGTGAATCACGGAAGGGGCGCGGGAAGGCACGGATCCGTGCCATCCCGCGCCTTCCGTGATTTGGCCCGGCCTACGGCTTCAGGTTATAGAAGATGAGCAGCAAGATGATCTGCTTCTGCGAGAGCAGATTCCTGCCCCGGCTGTTTTTGAGGCCCGTCAGTTTGCTCACCGTCTCGATGGGCGCGGCCTTCTTGAGGGCTTCGACCGTGCCCTCTCCAAAGTCGGGGAAGTACGCGATCCGCTGCTCGATCTCCGCCACGGTGATGCTCGTGGGGCGATTGCCCACTTTAAAGTAGGCCACCATCGCGCTGGCGACATCGGCGGGGTTTGTCGGCTGCTGCGCCGTCCCCACCATCCCTACCATCAGCCCAAGGGCCAGAACCGCTCCGACCGTCCGCACGACCTTCGCTCTGTCGAACATTCTGATCGCCTCCTTCGGTGTGTAAGTTTCTCTGTTCGACGTCTGGAGTTTAGCAGCCCCGTGCAAAGTCGGGGCAAAGTCGGAACTTTGCGCTCAGGGGTGTGGGGGGCTATAATCTCCCTCACCCAACCCCTCTCCCTCCGGGTGGAGAGGGGCTGGGCTCGAAGGCCCTCACCCCCTTCTCCTCTCCCCTGCGAGGGAGAGAGGAGCAAAGGGTGAGGGGATTGGCAAGGGGTCGTTTATGGGGTAAAAATCTTTCTCTTTGGACAGTTCTCTGTGGAGCGCGAGGGGCAGCCTCTTGCGCCGGAGGCGTGGAAGAACGCCAAGACCAAAGCGCTGTTGGAGATCTTAGCGAGCGAGCGCGGCCGGGTCTTCGCTGCGGACGAGCTGATGGAGCGTCTCTGGCCTGGGGGGGAGCTGTCGGTGCGGAGCGCCGCGTCGAACTTGCGCAGTCGGGTTGCTGAGCTGAGACGGATTCTCGAGCCGGATCTCTCTCGTGGGGAGCGGTCGCGCTACATTCTCACCCGACGTGGGGGGTATGCTCTGAGCTCCGAGAGCGACTGTTGGATAGACACGGAAGAGTTCTCTCAGTTGGAGGAGCTGGGCCGCCGTGCCTATCGTGAGGGGGATTTCGAGTCGGCGGTGGGAGCGTTTGAGCGGGCAGTAGCGCTCTATCGTGGGGAGTACTTAGCCGAAGACCGCTATGAAGAATGGGCCTTGCAGATTCGGGAGCGCTGGCGCGAGCGTTTCGTTGAGCTCTTAAGTCTGCTTGCGGACTGTCTGGCGCGCCGTGGGGAGTATGCGAGGGCCATCTTGTCTCTTGAGCGGGCCCTGAGCGAATCCCCGTTGGACGAGAGGCTCTATCGTCAGATGATGGTCTATGCGTTCTGTGGTGGGGAGAGGGCGCGGGCGGTGAGGGCCTATGAGCGCTGTTGTAGGGTATTAGAGCGGGAGCTGGGGGAGCGGCCCTCGTCGCAGACGGAGGAGCTGTATAGACAGATCCGTGCTGAGGGAGTCGCCGAGTGGGAGCGGGTCTATCCTGCGCCTGAGCCAGTCCTGGTGGACCGTGTTCCTGAGAAGATTCGTCGGCTGCCGTTTGTAGGGCGGGTTCGCGAGTGGGAGACTCTGGGGGCACTCCTAGCCAAAGTCCGCTCCGGTGAGGGGTGGATGGTGCTCATCCTTGGGGAGGCGGGGGTGGGCAAGACGCGGTTGAGCGAGGAGTTTGGGCGCTGGGCGCGGGAGGAGGCTGGCGCGCAGACCCTCTCCGGGCGGTGCTACGAGCTGAAGAGCCCGATGCCGTTCCACCCCTGGGTCGAGGTTCTGCGCGAGGGAATCCCCAAGCTCGAGGGGGCCAGTCTCTCTTCCGTACAGCCCGCGTGGCTTGCAGAGCTCGCGGAGATAGTGCCGGAGCTGCGCCGGATATTCCCTCAGCTGCAAGAACTCCCGCTCCCGCCGGAGCATCGCCAGTACCGGCTCTTCGAGACGATGAGTGGGGTTCTCAAAGCGCTGACTCGCATCTCAGCCCCGCTGGTGGTGCTTGTGGACGACCTGCAGTGGGCCGACTCCAGCTCGCTTGATTTCCTGTGCTATCTGATGGAGCGGATCGCAGACGCCCCTCTCATGATTGTGGGGACGGTGCGGACCGAGGAGCTGGGTTCTGGGCTGGAGCGGGTGCGGCATCAAGGGCTGCGGTTGGGGAGGCTCGCTGAGATCACCCTCTCTCGTTTGAGCGAGCATGAGATCCAGGAGCTTGTGAGGAGTTTAGCCGACGAGGTGGAGGCGCCGGGGGACTTTGGGGGGCGGCTCTATCGGGAGAGCGTAGGCAATCCGCTCTTTGTGACGGCCGTGCTTCACGCGCTCTTTGAGAACGGTGCGTTCGTTAAGGAAGGGGAGCGGTGGCGTCTGACCGACCCCTCTCGGATTGCGCTGGCTCCCTTAGCAGTTCAGTTACTGGAGCGCAGGGTGAAGCGGGCCAGCACGACAGCTCAGAGGGTCTTACACGTGGTCGCCTGTGCTGTTCAGATCGAGCTTGCCGTCTTAGAAGCCGCGTGGGAGGGATCCCCCGAGGAGCTCTTTGCCCATTTAGCAGATTTGTGCGTGCAGGGATTGTTGGTCGAGCGCTCTGGACGGTACGAATTTGCGCATGATAAATTCCGCGAAGTCGTGTACAGCCAGCTTGAAGAGCCCCGACGGATTTGGCTGCACCGGCGGATCGCGCAGGCGCTGGAGCAGGTCTATGCTGATCCTACGGCAGCGGGGTTGGCCGGGCAGCTGGCCCAGCACTATGAGCGCGGTGGGCAACTCGTGCCCGCTTTGGAGTGGACGTTCAAGGCAATCAATGACTATGGGAAGCGCTATCACTTAGAAGAAGGACTCCACCTGGTTGAGCAAGGGCTGCACCTGTTACAAAAACTGACAGGCCGGCTTCCTGAGCGAGAACACCTAGAAAAGAAATTTGATCTGATCCTCGAACGCTTGGACCTTCAGCTCAAAGGGGGGCAGCTGAAGGCAGCGCAAGAAAGCTTGGAGAGCTTGCTATCGCTCGCTGGGAGATTAGATGCTCTCCATCGAGCCAAAGCACTCCACTGGCAAGCCCTTCTGAATATCCGCGCCGCACAATACCACCAAGCGCTCCAGCACGCCCAAGAAGCGTATAAGCTCAGCGACAGCGACTCCACACTCCAAGCCGTGATCTTAGATCAAATCGGGCTTATCCACTTTCGCATGGGCGACTACAGGGCCGCGTTGCACTACTATCAGCAAGCCCTCGAAATTTTTCGTACATGCGACCGGCTCAAAGAAGCCCACGCCTGGAACGATTGCGCAAACGCCCTCGTCAAACTGGGGGATTATCACCGAGCACTTGAGCACTATCAAATGTCGCTCAAGCTGTATCGCGAGCTTCAGGAGCAGAAGAAAGTCAGCGCCGTTTTGAACAACATGGGAGCCACACAGCGCTATCTTGGGGAGTACCAGCACGCACTCAGCCATCTGGAGCAAGCGTGTGCGATAGATAGAACCACAGGCGACCGCCTTGGTCTAGGATTCAGTCTCTGCAACCTCGCCCAGACATATCGGCTCCTGGGGCGTTGGAGCGAAGCCCTCACGCTCAGCCAAGAAGCGTATCAAATTTTCAGCTCCTTTGAAGACCGATTCGGACAGTGCATGATGCAACGGTGGCTCGGCGTCACCTACCGGGAGCTAGGTGATCCCCAACGCGCTCAGGAGTACCTGAAGCAAGCTCTAGAAAGCGCTCGCGCTATACAAGCTCACGCTGAAGAGGGGGAGTGCTCACTCGAGATGGCTCAGACCTTGCTCGATATGGGAGACCCCACACAAGCCCTGCAAGAACTTCACCGAGCGCTCCAGATAAGCCGACAGCTGGACTGGCCGTATCTGACAGCACGTGTCTATCTCACCCAAAGCGCAGTATATCTCGCGTGCCATGACGCCCAGAACGCTCTGAGCTCTACCCAAGCAGCTCTGGAGCTGATTACTCGACACCGCTGGGGCGGAGAGCTTCTCATCCGCGCTCATTATCTCACGTATCGCGCCTTGCGCGCCCTCAACCGCCCCGAAGCCCAGGACGCCCTCCAAGCCACTCAGACGGAATTGCTCAAGACGGCACATCAGATCACTGATGAGTCTCTGCGCGCCAGCTTCTTCAACATCCCCCAGCACCGCGATATCCTCACCACCCACCCCAGTTGACACCACCCCCTACACGTGCTACGATAAAATTATGCAGAGGCTCTACGACGGCAAAGCCAAAACCCTCTTCGCCGGCCCCTCCCCAGATACCGTCGTCATATTCTTTAAAGACACCGTCACCGCCGGCAACGGCGCGCGTCGCGCCTCCATCCCCGGCAAAGGCGCCCTCGCCGCCCACATCTCCAGCACCCTCTTCGAGCTGCTCACTCAAGTCCCCTCACACTACATCAAACGGCTCGATGAGCAGAGCTTCCTCGCCCACAAAGTCCAGATCATCCCCCTCGAAGTCGTCATCAGAAACTGCGCCGCCGGCAGCATCGTCACCCGATTAGGAATACCCCACTCCTCTCCCTTCTCCCCACCCCTTGTCGAACTCTTCTATAAGTCCGACCCGCTCCACGACCCCCTCATCTGCGACGCCCACGCCCTCTCCCTGGGCCTGGCTACCCCAGAAGAACTGACCCAGATCAAAGCCTACGCCCTGCGCGCCAATGAAGCCTTGAAAGACTACTTCGCAGCGAAAGATCTCATCCTCGTCGACGTGAAGTTCGAGTTCGGCAAGACCCCCCAGGGCGAGATCCTCCTCGCCGACGAGATCAGCCCCGACACTATGAGGCTCTGGGACGCCCAAACCAACGAGAGCCTCGATAAAGACGTCTTCCGCCAGGACAAGGGCGACCTGCTCGCCGCCTATCGGGAAGTAGCGCGGAGAATGGGGCTCGAAGGCCCTCACCCCCGTTCCCTCTCCCCTGAGAGGGAGAGGGGAGCAAGGGGTGAGGGGCTATGAAAGAATTTCTCGTCCGGGTCTTGGTCGAACCCAAGCCCGACCTCTTAGACCCCCAGGGCCAAGCCGTCGAGCGCGCCATGATCGAGCTGGGGCTCAGAAACGTCTCCCAGACGCGCGTGGGCAAACTGATCACCTTCAAGCTCAAGGCCCTCTCCGCGCAAGCAGCCCGAGAACGAGTCGCTGAGATCGCCCAGAAATTCTTAGCCAACCCCGTCATCGAACGATACTCGATCGAACTGGAGGAACTGTGATGCGTGCGGCAGTCGTCGTCTTCCCCGGCTCCAACTGCGATCACGATACGTACTATGTGCTCAACGACTTACTGGGGATCGAGACCGATCTGGTGTGGTACCGCCAGACGGACGTAGACCGATACGACCTGATCGTGCTGCCGGGGGGATTCGCCTATGGGGATTATCTGCGGGCGGGGGCGATCGCCCGCTTTGCCCCGGTCGTCCAAGCCCTTGGGGAGTATATCGCCAAGCAGCGGGGGATTGTGCTGGGGATCTGCAACGGCTTCCAGATCCTCACCGAGGCGGGCTTGCTCCCCGGCGCCCTGACAAAGAATATCTCCCAGAGATTCATCTGCAAGACCGTACAGCTGCGGGTCGAGAACAACGCCACCCCGCTGACCCATCTCTTCGAGTATGGGCAGATTATTAATCTGCCCATCGCCCACGGCGAGGGGCGCTATATCGCCCCTGCGGAGACCCTCGAGAGACTGAAGAGAAACCGTCAGATTCTCTTGACGTATCACGGGGAGAACCCCAACGGCTCGGTTGATGCTATCGCGGCGATCATGGACGAGACGGGGACGGTCTTCGGGATGATGCCCCACCCGGAGCGCAACAGCGAGCGACTCTTTGGGAGCGGGGACGGCCTGAAGATCTTCCAAGCATTGATCAGGGAGCTTGCGAGTTCAGAACCTTCGAACTTGCGAACCTTCTAACTTTCCAACTAACTCTATGCACGGACTCTCGGAGAAGGAGTACGAGACGATTCTGAAGAGACTGGGACGCCAGCCCACCGAGGTCGAGCTGGGGCTCTTCGCGCTCAATTGGTCGGAGCACTGCAGCTATAAGTCTTCGAAAAGATTCTTAAAACTCTTGCCCACGGCGGGCAAGAGAGTGCTTCAGGGGCCTGGGGAGAACGCCGGGGTCGTCGAAGTAGCGAACGATTGGTGCGTGGCGTTCAAGGTCGAGAGCCACAATCACCCCTCGGCGGTCGAGCCCTTCCATGGTGCGGCGACGGGGGTCGGGGGGATTATCAGGGATATTCTGAGCATGGGGGCGCGGCCGATAGCGCTCTTAGACTCGTTGCGATTTGGGGAGCAGTCCCGCCAGCTCTTCACGGGCGTTGTGGCGGGCATCGCCCATTACGGCAACTGCGTGGGGATCCCCACCGTCGGAGGAGATATCTATTTTGAAGAGGCCTACACGGATAACTGCCTCGTCAACGTGATGTGTGTGGGGCTGCTCAAGAGATCAGAGCTGAAGCGGGCTATTGCTCAGGGGGTGGGGAACAGAATTCTCTTAGTTGGGGCACGGACGGGGCGGGACGGGATCCACGGGGCGACGTTTGCCTCAGAAGACTTGATCGGCGAGACTGCAAAGAAGCGCCCCAACGTGCAAGTCGGCGACCCGTTCACGGCCAAGTCTCTCATAGAAGCGACTCTCGAAGTCTGCCAGTTCCCGGAGCTGATCGGGCTGCAGGACTTGGGAGCTGGGGGGCTCTCTACAGCTCCCGCGGAGATGGCAGCTCGCGGCGGGGTGGGAATCGCGATAGATATCGAAGAGATCCCCCTGCGAGAAGAGTCAATGACCCCTTATGAGATTCTCTTGTCTGAGTCGCAAGAACGCATGGTGCTCTGCGTCAAGAGCGGCTCCGAGCAGAAGTTTATAAGAGTCTATCGCAAGTGGGGGTTGGAGGCGGCGGTCATCGGGGAGGTGATCGCTGAGAGGGTCTACAGAGTTCGGCACGAGGGCCGGACGATTGCCGAAGTGCCCATAGAGCTCTTAGTCGGCGGGGTGCCGGAGGTGGACTCCTTCCCCTCACCCCCTTCTCTTGCCCTCTCCCGACCTAACCCCCTGGCCCCCTTCCCTTTAGGGGAGGGGTCGGGAGAGAGGTCCTGGCCCGCCAGCCTGAAAAAGCTCTTACAGACCCCAACGATCGGGTCGAAGCGCTGGGTCTGGGAGCAGTACGATCACACCGTGCAGACCAATACCGTGATCGGCCCGGGCTCTCACGACGCGGCCGTCCTGCGCGTCAAGGGGGAACGATTCGGGATTGCCGTGACGATGGGGGGCAACGGGCGGTATTGTCAGATAGACCCGTATGAGGGAGGCATCCGGGCGGTCTGCGAAGGGGTGCATAATCTCGTGAGCGTGGGGGCCGAGCCCCTCGGGATCACGGACTGTCTCAACTTCGCCAATCCCACCGACCCCGAAGTCTTGTGGGCGTTCGAGCAGACGATCAAGGGGATGGCCGAGGCTGCCAGAGCCTTCGAGCTGCCCTTTGTGTCGGGCAACGTCAGCTTTTACAACCAATCCGAGCAGAGGAAGATCTACCCCACGCCGATGGTGGGGATGGTGGGGTTTGTGAGGGATATAGAGAAGCGGGTGCCGATGGGGTTTGCTCGCGAGGGCGATCGGATCTATCTTGTGGGGAAGCTTGAGGGCAAGAGTGGGGGGAGCGAGTATCTGAAAGTCTTTTATAATTTCGGTGGGGGCGAGCTGGAGCCGACGGATCTCGCTGTGGAGCGCGCGCTGCTGCAGGCGATGCTCGCTCTAGCGGAGAGAGGGCTGTTGAGGAGCGCCCATGATGTGTCGGAGGGGGGGCTGCTGGTAGCTCTTGCCGAGAAGAGCATAGCGTCGGGGCTTGGGGCACAGCTGGAGCTATGGGATCTTTCGGAGGAGACGCTCTTTGGGGAGTGGCCCTCGAGATTCGTCGTGACTGTAGCCCCGGGGAACGAAGACGCTCTGAAAGAGTTCGTAGAGGGCGCAGGGGTGCCGTATCGCTGGCTTGGCGTCGTTGGGGGAGATAGTCTTGAGATGAGCGGCGAGAAGATCGCGGTGCAGGAGCTGGTACGGGCCTATGAGTCGGCGCTCAGGGGGATTATAGCGCGTGAACCGTGAGCAGCGTTCATACTTAGCAGAAGGACTGCGCGAGCTGGCCAATCTGGCAGCGGGTGCTCTGTTGCTTGGGCAGTTTAAGAGTTCAACTGGGTTTGGACGATTGTTGGTCTATTGCTCTTTGTAATCTGCTACTGGATCGGGTATATGTTGTTGAGAGGTGCAGAATGACGAACATCTGGCCGGGCGTAGCGTTGTTCCTCGGGCTCATAGTGATCGCTTTAGCATTTACGTTGCCCACAATCTGGAGAGACCTACGCAGACCCCCACGATGAAGCTGCGGGAAGAGTGCGGGCTCTTTGCGATCTACAGTGACTCTGTGGAGATCGCTGACGCGTTACAGATGGGACTCTTTGCCCTGCAGCACCGGGGTCAAGAGGCTGCCGGGTTTGCGATCTCCGACGGCAGGGAGCTGCGCTGCTATAAAGACTTGGGACTGATTCAAGAGGTCTTCGCCAAGGGGCATGTCTCGCTCCTGCGAGGGCATATGGGGATCGCCCACACGAGATACTCCACCCAAGGGGAGAGCGCCCGGCCGGAGAACGCTCAGCCCTTCATTCTGAGAAGAGAAGGACGCTGGCTGGCCCTCGCCCACAACGGCAATCTCTCCAATGCGAAAGAGCTGCGAGAAGGATTATCTTCAGAGGGGGTCTACTTCACCAGCACCTCGGACACGGAGGCCCTCTTGCACCTCTACACCCGCGCCGAAGGGACCAGCCCTCAAGAGAGACTGGCGACAGTAGCCGCGCAGGTCAGGGGGGCTTATTCTCTCGTGATGATTGACGGTGAGAAACTGATCGCCGCGCGGGACCCCTTCGGGTTCAGGCCCCTGGTGCTGGGCACGCGGGGCCGCGACATCTGTATCGCTTCCGAGACCGCGGCGTTTGATATTTTGGGGGCTCAGTACAGCCGGGAGATCGAGCCTGGAGAAGTGCTCGTCATAGACCGAGAGGGGCTGCACTCCTATCGGATAGGAATGCAGCGTCCGCGCCGCCAGTGCGTCTTCGAGTTGATCTATTTCTCCCGTCCCGACAGTCGGCTCTTTGGGCAGAGCGTCTATGAGTTCCGCAAGGTCTGTGGGGCACGCCTGGCAGAGAAAGAGAGCTATGACGTAGATATTGTCGTGCCCGTGCCCGATTCGGGGCTGCCGGCGGCGTTGGGGTACTCGCGCCGACTGAACAAGCCCTTAGAGTTTGGGCTGATTCGCAGTCACTATATTGGGCGCAGCTTCATCGAACCGTACCAAGCGTCACGGATTCACAAAGTCCGGATGAAGCTGCTGCCGCTGCGCGAGGTCTTGCAAGGCCGTCGTGTGGCGCTCGTAGATGATTCGATTGTGCGTGGGACGACGGCGCGGGCGATCGTGCACGTCCTGCGGGAATTTGGCGCCGCGGAGGTCCATCTGCGGATCGCCTCGCCCCCCTTGATCTCGCCCTGTTACTTTGGGATTGACATGCCCACGCGGGAGGAGTTAGTAGCGTCGAGCCGGACTCTTCCGGAGATCGCGCGCTTCATGGGGGCCGATTCCGTGATCTATCTGACGGTGGAGGAGTTGCAGCAATCTCTGAAAGACCCTGAGAACTTCTGCACGGCGTGTTTTACGGGACGCTACCCAGAGGGGAGTCTTCCTGCGGAGCCGTTGGAGTATCTGCTGCCCAAGTGATTATAATACTTCAAATCTTTTGAGCAGACATGAGGAGTCTTATGCGATACCGTGACGCCGGTGTCGACCAAGAAGGAGCCGATAGACTCGTCGAGCTGATTCAAAAGCTCAATCCCAAGGGGATGGCCCAGATCGGCCC
>JBBISQ010000043.1:0-14265 GCA_037441155.1 Candidatus Fraserbacteria bacterium | reverse complement strand
CCTTGACATCTCGCCCGCTTTGTGTCATAATGCTGCTGTGACTTCTATGATCGGACGCATACTGCTCCTGCTGCTCCTCCGTGCCTAAGGCACGGAGACCCCCTACTTGTCTTCATCTCTTTCGGCAACGATACCCCTAACTGATACACTCCTGCACAAGCGAGGTGCCCTATGCCGAGAATCGCCAAATACGACTTCAAGAAGATCGAGAAACGCTGGAAGGACTTCTGGGACGCACGTGGCTTCTTCAAGGTAGACACCAACAACGCCGAGAAGAAGTTCTACTATCTCAATATGTTTCCGTACCCTTCAGGGGTCTTGCACGTCGGCCACGGGAGAAACTACATCGCCGGCGATGCCATCGCCCGCTATTGGAAGATGCGGGGTTTGACCGTCCTCAATCCCATGGGCTTCGATGCGTTTGGACTTCCCGCCGAGAACGCGGCCATCGAGAGCAAGACCCACCCCCGTGAGTGGACTATCGCCAACATCGAGGGCATGAAGAGACAGTTCCACGAGTGGGGCATCGTCTACGACTGGGACCGCGAGATCAGAACCTGCGAGCCCGAATACTATAAATGGAACCAGTGGCTCTTCTTGCAGTTCTATAAGAAGGGCCTGGCCTATCGCGCCATGGCCGTTGTCAATTGGTGCCCCGGCTGCGAAACGGTTCTCGCCAACGAGCAGGTCTCCGAAGGCCGGTGCTGGCGGTGCGACTCGCTCGTCGAGAAGAAGAAGCTCCAGCAATGGTTCTTCAAGATCACAGCCTATGCCGACCAGCTACTGAAAGACTTAGACAAGCTGGAGCACTGGCCGGAACGCGTTCGAGTGATGCAGCGAAACTGGATCGGCCAGAGCCAAGGCGTCGAGATAGACTTCAGCATCGAAGGGTCTGCCCAGAAGCTGAGGGTCTTCACGACCCGCCCGGACACGATCTTCGGCGTCACATTCATGGCGCTGGCGCCGGAGCACCCTCTGGTCGAGGAGTTCTTGGCAGACGAGCCTGACCCCAAACGCCGCGAGGAGGCGCGCGCCTTCGTGCAAAGAGTCCTCCAGCAGGGCGAGATCGCTCGCGGGGCTGCAAACGTCCCAAAAGAAGGCTTCTTCACCGGACGCTTCGCGATCAACCCCATGAACGGCGAGAAGATCCCAATCTATATTGCCAACTACGTCTTGATGGAGTACGGCACCGGGGCGATCATGGGCGTGCCGGGGCACGACCAGCGCGACTATGAGTTTGCCAAACAATATGGGGTTGAAATCAGAAGGGTGATCGAAAGCGATGAGAATAGGGGCGAATTGCGCTCAGCGTTTGAGGGCGAGGGCCGGCTTGTCAACTCCGGCGAGTTCACCGGGCTCTCCAGCCGTGAAGCCTTCCATAAGATCGGCGAGTTCTTACAGTCTCGCGGGCAGGGACGCTTCGCCGTCAACTACAGAATGCGTGACTGGCTCATCTCGCGCCAACGCTACTGGGGCACTCCCATCCCCATCGTCTATTGTGACCGATGCGGTACCGTCCCTGTGCCCGAAAGCGAGTTGCCCGTGAAACTCCCCGATATCCCCTTCATCGGGAAGAAGGGCCTGGCCGAGATCCCGGAGTTCTATAAGACAGCCTGTCCCCAGTGCGGCGGCCCGGCCAAGCGCGAGACCGACACGATGGATACGTTCGTAGACTCGAGTTGGTACTATCTGCGCTTCATCTCCCCGCACGACGACACGCGCCCCTTCGATCCCCAAGCCGTCAACCGATGGCTCCCCGTGGATCAGTACGTCGGAGGCATCGAACATGCGACCAAGCACCTGCTCTACTCGCGCTTCGTCACCAAAGCGTTACGGGACATGGGGTACGTACAATTCGACGAACCCTTCGCTCGGCTCTTCAACCAAGGGATGATCGAGCACATGGCCTATCGCTGCTCTGAGCATAACTGGATCCATCCTCACGAGGTGCGGGAGGGCAACAGGTGTCCCCACTGCGGACGGCCATTACAGGCGGAGCTGCGCAAGATGTCCAAATCCCAGCGCAACACGATCTCCCCACAAGAAGTGATCGACCAATATGGTGCGGACACGGAGCGGCTCTACACGCTCTTCATGGGGCCTCTGGAGCGCGACATCGAATGGACAGACGAGGGCGTGCGTGGCAGCTTTCGGTTCCTCAACAGAGTGTGGGCGTTGGTGCTCTCCCAGGCGCGCAAGCTCACCGATGTCGGGGTGCTGGACACGGCGCAGTTTGGCGAGCGCGAGCGCAAAGTTTGGCAGAAGCTCCATCACACTATCAAAGCCGTCACGGAAGACATCGAGGGCTTTCAATTCAATACGGCCGTGGCCGCGATCATGGAGCTTGTCAACGAGCTGACAGACTACGTCACGGAGCAACCCAAGCGGGTGAATAGAGCGTTGATGAAGCGCGCTCTGGAGGACTTGGTCTTGATCTTATCGCCGTTTACGCCGTTCATCTGTGAGGAGCTGTGGCGACGGCTCGGACACGAGGACGCCGTGCTGGAGCAGAGCTGGCCAGCCTATGACCCCACGGCGCTGCGCGCCGCCGAGCGCGAGATCGTGATTCAGATCAATGGGAAGGTGCGGGATCGGCTCACTGTCCCTGCCGAGATCGGCGAAGACCGCGCTGAGCTGGAGAGGCGCGCGCTGGCGCAGATTCAGAGACGCTTAGATGGCAAGCAAGTCGTCAAAGTGATTATCGTCCCTGGGAAGCTGGTGAACGTAGTGGTGAAGGAGTAAAATTGTGACAAGGAGGTGCATATGCGTAAGCGAGCTGTGATCAAAGTTGGGGCTGTTGTCGGCTTGATCTTTGTGTTTGGGATCGGCTGGGCAGTGGCCACACCGCGCGTCCCTCACGAGCTCCAACCCCCGTTAGAAGTCCCTCTCTATGAAGGGGCACAAGTTGAGTGGGACGTGCAGCTTTCGGCACAAGAGATGCTCCAGGGGCTTGCCGAGTGGGCACAGAAGCTGTCGGTGCTTAGGATCGCAGGCTATCAGCTTGAGGGCGAACGGGTCTTAGAAACAGTGAATTTCTACGATCAAGCGTTGAGCGACTGGCGACGGATCGTGTGGGTCAAACCGACGGAGTCAGGAGCGATGCGGCTCTTCGCCAAGTGGCAAAGCTATCTCTTTGTGGGAATCTCCAGGGGATACGAAACGACGGAGGTCGTGCTTGCTACGGCACAAACAGACAAGACCCCGCTGGACGCACCGGTGGTAGAAGGGAGCCAGCTCCACTGGGAGCTGGTGCTCACCAGTCAAGATCTGTTAGAGCATCTCAAGAGATGGTTCGTGGATCTCATCGAAAACCCCCCGGCAGCTATGAAGATGAGCCTATGGGGGCAGCCGGAGCGCCCCGGGGACTCGTTGCTTGAGGTGATGAGCTGGCTAGGGGTTCTGGGGATCGAGATGCTCTCTCGTTTGTTTGCAGACTTCTCCGAGCTGCGCATCGTCGGCTCCCTCGTTGATTCAATATCACCGCTCCAGGTGCTGGACTTCTATGAGGCTCAGTTCAGCGAGTGGCGGCGCAACTTCTGGATAAAGCCTCAAGAGTCCGGGAGCATTCGTATCTTCACAAAGAGCGACGCTCAAGGGCTCCAAGAGCTGATAGCCCTCATAGTGATGCCACGGGACGGCATAGAACATACTGGCGTAATCGTGCTGCGTGCGCATCGCTAGACGGCTTGAGAGTGAGGCTCTCACGCTGTAGACTCACAGACGGGTGAAGGGTTTCTTGCTCAGAAAAGTCCTCATCGCCAATCGCGGGGAGATCGCCCGGCGGGTCATCCGGGCGTGTAAAGAATTGGGGCTTCAGACAGTCGCTGTCTACTCTGATGCCGACCGATATGCCCTGCACGTCCAAGAAGCCGACGAAGCATATCCCTTGGGGCTGCCCCCGCCGGTGCAAAGCTACTTGCGCCTAGAAAAAATCCTTGAGATCGCCAAGAGATCTCACTGCCAGGCGATCCATCCCGGCTACGGCTTTCTCGCGGAAAATCCCGAGTTTGCCCAAGCTGTCGAAGACGCAGGACTGGTCTTCGTCGGGCCCACGGCTCAGACTATCCGGCTCTTGGGAGACAAAGTAGCCGCACGACAGCTCGCCCACTCGTTGGGCATCCCCACGCTGCCGGGCACGTTTGAGAAGATCACAGATGTTCAGACAGCTCAGCGCGTTGCTGAGCAGCTGGGCTACCCGGTGCTGATCAAGGCGGCGGCCGGCGGCGGCGGCAAGGGGATGCGCATCGTGCAGAGCCCCTCTGAGCTAGCAAGCGCTCTCGAGCGCGCCATGTCCGAAGCCTATACGGCATTTGGGGACTCTTCGGTCTTTCTCGAGAAGTTCATCCCCAAAGCCAAGCACATCGAAGTCCAAATCCTCGCCGACGGGCACGGCAACGTCGTCCATCTCTTCGAGCGCGAGTGCTCCGTGCAGCGCCGTCATCAAAAGCTCATCGAAGAGTCTCCTGCCCCGCTCCTCACAGAATCTGAACGCGCCCAGATCTGCGCAGCCGCGGTGAAACTCGCTCAAGCTGTTGGGTATCGTAGTGCCGGGACCGTGGAGTTCCTCTATGACGTTGACCAGCGAAGCTTCTCCTTCTTGGAAGTGAACACGCGCCTCCAAGTAGAACACCCCATCACGGAGATGCGCACGGGGGTAGATATCGTCCAGGAGCAGCTGCGTATCGCCTCCGGAGAAAGACTTTCGTTCTCTCAAGCAGATGTTCGTCCGCGCGGGCATGCCATAGAGCTGCGCATCTGCGCCGAAGACCCGCAGAACGATTTTGCCCCCTCGCTGGGGAAGATCATCGAAGTGCGCTTCCCTCAAGGGGAGCATATTCGGGTTGATCACGCCCTGCAGCGGGCCCTGCGCATCTGGCCCTATTATGATTCCCTCATAGCCAAGCTCATCGTCTGGGGCGAGGATCGCCCGCACGCGATCGAGCGCGCCCTGGAAGCCCTGGACGAGACGTTTGTGCTTGGGGTGCGCACGACCCTATGGTTCCATCGGCGAGCGCTGGAGCACCCGGAGTTTCGCGCCGGAAGCTACTGCACCGATTTTGTCCAGAGGGAGCGCGAGGCGCTCCTGAGCAAGCCGCCCGCGAAGCTTGTCGAGACCCTTGCTCTGGGGGCCCTCGCACAAGAGATCTATGCGTTTTATCGTGACCATCGGTGAGAGAGAGCTGGAAGTCGAGGCAACGCCGTCCAACCCTGGCGTGCTCGTTTCTCGCGGGGCTGAGCGGGTCCCGGTGCGGCTTGAGGGCGTGCCGGGATCGAAGATCTATACCCTGCACGTGGGAGATCAGACGTTCAGAGTGGCCCTCATTCCCGACCCATCTCCCACTGCTGGGGTGAGAGGCGTTCTCGTCTCCTGGCGCGGCTACGAATTCCCCGTGAAAGTCGAGCGGGCTGTCACACGACGCTATCGCGTGCTTCTTCGAAAACAGCCTCAAGCTCACAGAGCACCGCACATACACACGATCACGAGCCATATGCCCGGTCTCATCGCTCAGATATTTATCACCGAAGGGCAACGCGTTGAAGCCGGAGACAGACTATGGCTCCTCGAAGCGATGAAGATGGAGAACGAAGTCCGAGCGCCTGTCGCCGGCGTGATCGAAAAGCTTTACATTCAGTCTGGAACCCCAGTCGAGAAGGACCAACCCATCTGCACCATTCGGGAAGGTGATGCCCCATGAGCGAGGCCCGTCGTCGGTGGGAGGAACAAGCCCAGCAGTATCCGGAGCGACGAGCACGCTTTGAAACCGACTCCCACATCGAAGTGAGGCGGCTCTATACCCCAGAAGACTTATCACCCTCACCCTCAGCCCCTCTCCCCTCAGAGGGAGAGGGGAGCAGAGGAGTGAGGGGCTTGAGGGAGAAATATGTAGAGAAGCTCGGCTTCCCCGGAGAATACCCGTTCACGCGCGGTATCTACCCCACGATGTATCGCGGGCGGCTGTGGACGATGCGCCAATATGCGGGCTTCGGCTCAGCAGAAGAGACCAACGCTCGCTATAAATATCTGATCTCGCAGGGGCAGACGGGGCTGTCGGTAGCGTTCGATCTGCCCACCCAGATGGGATACGATTCGGATCACCCTAAGGCCGAAGGGGAGGTGGGCAAGGCCGGCGTCGCCATCAGCTCGCTCAGAGATTTTGAAATTCTCTTCGACGGCATCTCTTTGGACAAGGTCTCGGTCTCGATGACTATTAACGCCACGGCGGCGATTCTCTTAGCCATGCATCTCGCAGTTGCTGAGCGCCAGGGCGTGCCCGAAGAAAAGCTCTCTGGCACGACCCAGAACGATATCCTGAAAGAGTACATCGCCCGAAAGACGTATATATTCCCTCCAGAGTTCTCCATGCGCCTGGTGACGGACATTATCGCGTACTGCGCGGAGCATCTGCCCAGATGGAACCCCATCAGCATCTCGGGGTATCACATGCGGGAGGCGGGCGCGACGGCCGTCCAAGAGATCGCCTTTGCTCTCGCCAACGGGATCGAGTACGTCAACGCTGTGCGCGCGCGGGGCTTGGACGTGGACCGGTTCGCGTCGCAGCTCTCGTTCTTCTTCTCGTGCGACAGGGATTTCTTCGAAGAGATCGCCAAGTTCAGGGCAGCGCGTCGGCTCTGGGCAAAGATTATGAAGGAGCGCTTTGGCGCCCAGAAGAGAGAGTCTATGATGTTGCGCTTCCACACCCAGACGGCCGGGTCGTCGCTGACAGCGCAGCAGCCGCTCAACAACGTCATCCGCACGACGCTCCAAGCGCTAGCGGCCGTGCTCGGCGGCACCCAGTCGCTGCACACAAATTCCTACGATGAGGCGCTGGCCCTCCCTACCGAAGAGGCCGTCAGGATCGCCCTGCGCACCCAGCAGATCATCGCGGAGGAGTCGGGCGTCGCCGACACGATTGACCCCTTGGGAGGCAGCTATTATCTCGAATGGCTCACGGACCGTTTGGAAGAAGAAGCGCAAAAATATATTCACAAGATAGACGAGCTTGGGGGGATGCGCAGGGCGATCGAGCTGGGGTTTGTGCAACGGGAGATCGAAGAGAGCGCCTACAGAAAGCAGCGGGAGATCGAAGAGAAGAAGCGCTTGGTCGTCGGGGTGAACATCTTCGCAGGCGACGTCCCTCAGCAGCCGAAGATCTTGAAGATCGCGCCGGAGGTGATAGAGAAGCAGATCGCCCGGCTGCGTGAAGTCCGCCGGACGCGCGATGCCGCGAGGGTCAAGCAATCGCTGGAGAAGCTGCGCACAGTCGCGCGCACTGAGGAGAACCTCATACCCGCTCTTCTCGAGGCCGTCAGAGCCTACGCGACGGTGGGCGAGATCTGCGATATCTTCAGAGAAGAGTTTGGGGAGTACACGGAGCGTGGCGCACTGAGCTGATTACTGAGCAAATAAGCGTCAGTCTCTCATTACCGTCTCGCGTACCTCCCCATCAGCTCGGCTTGAGCAAGAATGTGCCCCTCCATCGCCTGCAGAAGCTCTTCTTTTGTCGCCCCTGACGCGAGGGTGAGCGCCGTATCGAGCGCATAGAGCTTGAAGAAATATCTATGGGTGCCACTGGGCGGGCATGGCCCGCCATAGCCGATCCTCCTCCAACTGTTGCGCCCCTGGCGACTTCCGTCGGGAAGATCGGCGTTCGTGGGAATTCCCTCAGGCAGCGAGCGCGCCGTCGCCGGGATATTATAGATCACCCAATGGACCCACGTCCCCATGGGTGCGTCGGGGTCGTCCATGATCAGCGCAAAGCTCTGAGTCTTCTCCGGTGGGTCGCTCCAGCTGAGAGGCGGAGAGACGTCCTGGCCATCGCACGTGTATTGTTTTGGGATCATCGCTCCGTGAGCGAATGCCGAACTCGTTATAGTGAACGCCATCGTTGGCCCTCCCTTCTGAGTAGAGCACCCTGTCAGAATCGCGCCGACAAGCGCGAGCACGAGCACACGTCTCACGGCGTCTGTGCAGTCTCCTCCAGAAAGATCTCCGCGGCGGTGACAGCGACTCTGATCGCGTTCTGCTCAGCGAGATGGAGATTTTCCGGGCTGATCTCTTCGTGGGTGGGCGTGTCGACGACCCCGCAGACGCACCCAGCGCGCAGCCCTAACGCACTGCACGTTGTGAACAGCGTCGCAGCTTCCATCTCGTAGTTGAGCACGCCTAATCGCTGCCACTCGCTCCTTGTCCCCCGCAAATCTTTGATGAGATAACGACTAAACGAATCCGAACGCTCTTGCCCAGGATAGAAGGTCGCCGACGAGCACGTGATCCCTACGTGATAGGGAATCGTGAGTCTTCGAGCAGCGCGGACGAGCGCCCATACGAGCTCGTAGTCGGCAACAGCAGGGTATTCTATCGGCGCATAGTGTGCGGAAGCCCCGTCGAGGCGCACCGCCCCCGTCGTGATCACAACGTCACCGACATTGAGAGAAGACTGAATCGCGCCCGTCGTCCCGACACGAATGAAAACTCTCACGCCAAGCTGAGCCAGCTCTTCGACGGCAATCGCTGTCGAAGGCCCGCCGATCCCCGTGGACGTGATCACAATGGGGGTCTTCCGAATAAATCCCAACCAGGTGCAGAATTCCCGATGAGATGTGACAAGGCGCCCGCTCTCGATGGGCTGTGCTGTAGCGATCTTCTCGACGCGTGCGGGATCGCCGGGGAGGAGGGCGATCTGCGCCCCCCGAATCTCTGTCTTACTCACGCTGAGATGGTAGACGCTCGGCATAGCTCCTCCTCCCGTGACGATCGTTCTCTATGAGTCAGCGGCTCTTGGAGACGAGCTGCTTGAACTTGCGGCCAGCTTTGAACTTGGGCACGCGCTTGGCCGGAACATCTATGGGCTGGCGCGTCCTGGGATTGAAGCGCCGCGCGGCCTTGCGCGTCACTGCTTGGAAGGTGCCAAACCGCGCCAACGTCACCGATTCCCCACGGGCGACCGCGTCCATAATAGCATTCAGGGCTGCCTCGAGAGCGCGCTTGCCCGCGGCCTTCGACGGGAGCTTCGCCCGCGCCGTGACCAGCTCTACCAGATCGCTCTTGTTCATCTCTTCTCACCCCCTCTCTCTTTTTGCTCTTGTGGCTTTTTATTATAAACAATCCCTGGGCCCGTTGACCAATTGCTCTCTTTCCGCGCGACGGGTATACTGAGTTCCATGAGACGCACGCAGTTCGTCACCGATCTGGAAGGCCCGCTGACCCTCAACGATAACGCGTTTGAAATCGCAGCGCATTTTCTCCCCGCTGGCGCACACTTCTTCGCGCTCATCAGCAAGTATGACGATATCTTAGCTGACATTGTCAGGCGTCCGGGCTATCGGGCCGGTGATACCCTCAAGCTCATCGCGCCCTTCTTTCTCACATTTGGGCTGCACGACTGTGATCTGAGAGAGTTCTCCCGCAAGACTGTGAAGCTCGTCCCGAGCGCTCACGAAGTTGTGCAGCGCATCCGCTCCCAGATGCCCGTATTTATCGTCAGCACGAGCTATGCGCCCTATGTCCAGACCGCCTGCGAGGTGCTCGACCTCCCCTTCGAGAACGCCTACTGCACGAAGATCTCTTTGGACGCCTACGCGCTTTCAGAACGAGAGCGCCAGGAGCTGCTCGCTCTCTACGATCAGATCGTCCAGCGCTCACCGATACAGATTCCCCCAGGAGCTTGCAGTCTTGATGAGCTTTCGGCGCGGGATCGTGAGACCATCGCACTGCTCGATGAAGTCTTTTGGGAACGCGTGAGCGCCATGGAGATTGGGCGCGTTCTGCAAGAGATTGAGCCCGTCGGTGGCCCGGAGAAAGCCCGTGCCCTCCGAGAGATTGTTCAACGCACAGGACTCCCTCTGGCGCAGACGATCTACGTGGGCGACAGCATCACCGACGTAGAAGCATTGGAAGCGACTCGGCGCGAGAGGGGCGTGGCTGTGGCGTTCAACGGGAACAGCTATGCGCTGCGGGCTGCTGAATTGGGGTGTATCAGCCCGGATGCGCTGATCTTAGCTGAGATCGCGGAGGCGTTTGCGCGGGGCGGGCGCGAGCAAGTACTCTCTTATCGCTCCTCAAAAGCTGAGCTCACGACGCATATAGACGACGCTTTCATCGCACAGAGCGAGCGGATGCGTCGTCGCTTACGCGGCCAACAGATCGGGAGTTTAGGATGAAGCGCTTGCAGTTTGGGATTCTCACGTCGCTGCACGATGACGACGCTGTGGCGCTCTTGCGCGCTCTCGATGGGGCCCTCTCGTCCGGGCGGATTCAAGCCGAGGTGCCCTGCGTGCTCTGCAACGTCTCTGAGCGCCCTACAGATGAGAGACTTGCGCAGCGCGTTGAAGCTGTGAAAGCGCTCAAATCTCTGAAGAGATTACTCTTCTTCCCCTCGCGGGAGTTTCAGCCGCAGCTGCGCGAGCAGGCTCGCAGAGATCCAGAGCGACTCGCGCACTGGCGCGCCGAGCACGATCGCGCGCTGCTCGCGCTCCTGCCCCGCGATGTGAAGCTCTATCTGTCCGTGGGCTATATGCAGATTCTGAGTGCAGAGATCTTGAATGTCCTCGATGTGCTCAACCTCCATCCGGCGATCCCGCACATTGGCCCGATTGGGATGTGGCCCAAGGTCATGGAGGAGCAAGCCGAGCGCCCGCTGCCCTATCTGTTGGCAGTGCCTCAAGAGCGCCTCGCTCACGAGATCCCCCAGATCATGAGCATAAGCTATCTTAAAGCCGGGGGAATGTTGCACATCGCGACGGAGGAGACGGATCGCGGGCCGGTCATCTCCTGGTACGAGTTTCCGCTCAGCTCGGAGAACCTCATAAGACTATGGCTTGCGGTGACGGAGCGCGTGCGCTCGCAGGGGCTTGAGCGAGCCAAGAGCGAGCCCATCTGGAAAGCCCTCGTCTCTGAGATCCGGCGGGAGCAATTTGCGGGCGAGACGCCGCTGATCGTGCTGACCTTAGAGAAGCTTTCCCAGGGGCTGTGGGAGATCAGAGAGAGAACTCTGTATATCGACGGGCGGCCCTATCTCCAGGGATACTGTCTCAATCGCGAGCTTGGGACTTTCACTCGTCCTCCCATCTGACCCACAGCCAGCCGCGCCAGGTGCGCCCCCAGCTCTGCACACTCGCGCAGCGAGCGCTCCTCAAAAAGCCCGTACAGAAAGCCCGCAGCAAACGCATCCCCCGCACCGGTCGTGTCTACGACTCTTCGAGTGCGCAGCGCTTCGACTCTATGAGCGTCCTTGCCGTCAGTGACGTAGCTGCCCTTGGCCCCCAGCGTCACCGCGACGATCCGTGGGCCAGCTTTGAGCAGCGCCCGCGTCCCAATCGCAAGATCGCTCGTGTGCGCCAGCATCTCCAGCTCGCGCTGATTGAGAAAGAGCACGTGCGTTCTCTTGAGAACAGGGGAGAGCGCTCGCACCCCTCGGCGTGCGAGCAGCGCCCCAGGCGCAAAACTCACCAAACCCTTCGGCGAAAGCGCCCGCACCAGCTCACACTGGATCGCCCACTGCTCCTCCACCACAAACGACGACAGATGCACAAACTGCGCGCGCGCGATATAGCTGAGATCCACATCGGCCTTGCGCAAAAAACTATTAGCTCCGGGCTCAATATAGAGAGTGCGCTTGCCCTGAGCGTCTATGAATCCCAGAGCGCGTCCTGTCTTCGCCTTGGGCTTGATGACGATCCCCGACGTGTCCACACCGACGCTCTTGAAGCTCTCGAGAATGACTCTCCCAGCATCGTCATCGCCCACGGCCCCAAGAAAGCCCGCACGCAGCCCAAGCTGCGCTAACGCATACACCGTGTTTGCTGCCGAGCCTCCTGGATAGGCCCCAGCAAAGACGATCTCTCCCTCGTCATCGTCTAAGAGCCGTTCGACGCGATAGAGCTCGTCAAGATTGAGCGCTCCACATCCCACCACGTCAAATGCGCGCATATTCTTATTGTACACACTTTGACAGGCCGCGCCGACTTTGGGTAAGCTAAACCGTGATCCCTATGAGAGCGCTACTCTCCGTCAGCGATAAGACAAATATTACTGAGTTGGCACGCGGGCTTGTTGAGCTGGGCTGGGAGATCATCTCCACGGGAGGCACAGCACGGTTCGTGCAAGAGCAAAAGATCCCTGTGACGCCCATCGAGTCTGTGACGGCTTTTCCCGAAGTGTTCAGCGGGCGCGTCAAGACGCTCCATCCCAAGATCTTCGGCGGAATTCTCGCCCTCAGAGATGACCCCAGACACCAGAACGAGCTTACCGCTCATGCGATCCAAACGATAGATCTCGTCTGTGTCAACTTTTATCCGTTCCTGGAAGCCGCGAAAAAACCCGATCTCACAGAAGCGCAGCTCATCGAAGAGATAGATATTGGCGGGCCATCTCTCGTCCGCGCAGCGGCGAAAAATTTTCAGCACGTGATTGTCTTGACCGATCCGTCAGATTACTCAAGCGTTTTGGAAGAGCTGCGTCGGGGTGGCGTCTCGGAGATGACAAAGCGACGTTTGGCGCTGAAAGCGTTCGCCAAAGTCGCTGAACTCGATATCGCGATCTATCAGACGCTCCAAGAGCGATGGGGTGACCTCTCCCCCATCCCCTCCCCTAAAGAGGGAAGGGAGCATTCCCCCTTCCCGACGCGGGAAGGGGGCCAGGGGGTTAGGTCTGACAAGCTATTTCTTGCGTACACCAAAGTTCACGATCTGCGCTACGGCGAAAACCCCCATCAGAGAGCTGCGCTCTATCAGAACGCGCTCGCGCCGGGGCTGTCGGCACAGATCGAAGTGCTGTGGGGCAAAGAGCTCTCGTATAACAATTGGCTCGATACCGAATCGGCGCTGGCGCTCCTAAGCGAGCTTGCGCCGCCCGCGTGCGTGATCATTAAACACAACAACCCCTGCGGAGTCGCACGGGGCACAACGCTCTTAGAAGCGTACGAGCGCGCCCTCGCATGCGATCCCGTCTCGGCGTTTGGCGGGATCGTCGCGCTCAACGAGACTGTAGATAGGAAGCTTGCCGAAAAGCTCAATGAGATATTTTTGGAGATTGTCGTCGCGCCGGAGTTTGCGCCCGACGCGTTGCCCATCTTGCAGCAGAAGAGAGACCGTCGGCTGCTGCGCTACGGGAAGCTGAGCTTTCCCAAGGAGACGCTGCGCTTTCTCTCCAGCGATCTCCTCGTCCAAGAGACAGATAGCATCGTCATTCACGAGGGCAGTTGGAAGGTGCTCGATGACGTCGCGCTCTCAGAGTCAGGACAACGCGATCTGATCTTTGCTTTTACTGTGTGTAAGCACGTCAAGTCCAACGCGATTGTCGTGGCTCAGAATGAAGCGACGCTGGGGATCGGGGCGGGGCAGACGAATCGAGTGGGCTCAGCCAAGATTGCTCTGGCGCAAGCCGGCGAAAAAGCTCGTGGCGCGGTACTCGCGTCTGATGGGTTCTTCCCATTCCCCGACACGGTCGAGCTGGCAGCACGCTATGGGATCGCGGCGATCATCCAGCCGGGCGGCTCGGTGCGCGACGAAGAAGTCTTTGCAGCCGCGCGCAAGCACAAGATCACGATGGTGTTGACGGGGGTGAGGCATTTCCGGCATTAACCCCCTCGATCCCCTTCCCTAAAGGAAGGGGAAGGGATATGAGTGATGCTGAATAAGCTGAAAGCGATCTTCTTCGATCTGGACGAGACGCTTCTCGACACGTCGGGCTGTCGGCCTCCGGCGGTCGAAGCGAGCTTTCGCGTCGCGGTGCAGCAGCACCCACACTTAGATTTAGACAAGTGGCGCAAGGCTTCCGAGGAAGTAAAGGGCGAAATGCACGATCTGTGGCTCAATTCGCCCAATTCGGGAGCGGAGTTGTTGCGTGAGGGGTCGTATCGCATCCTCAAGAAGCTGGGTGTAGATGATAGAGAACTCGCCGCGCACGTCTCTCACGCGTACTATCGGACGTGGGTGAGTCATCTCAAGCTCTTTCCCGAGGTGCCCGAGGTGCTGGCGGCGTTGCGCGGGCGGTTTCGGCTGGGGCTTATTAGCAATGGGCCGAGCGACCTGCAGCGATATAAGCTCAAGCTCTTCGATTTGGAGCGCGAGTTCGACCCGATCGTGATCTCTGGGGAAGTGGGCATAGCGAAGCCTGATCCGAAGATCTTTCGCCATGCGCTAGAGCTGGCGAAAGTATCGCCGAGCGAGGCGCTCTACGTTGGGGACTCGCCGACTTATGACATCGTGGGAGCAAAGAGCGTGGGAATGAAGATGGCCTGGGTGAACCGAAACGGCTTGCCCGTA
>JBBISQ010000042.1:0-15572 GCA_037441155.1 Candidatus Fraserbacteria bacterium | reverse complement strand
GTCTTGCTCTCCGGGTCCACAAGCCAATACTCAGCGACACCCGCGCGCGCGTAGAGCTTCTTCTTCACTGTACGGTCGCGCTCCCCCGTCGAGGGCGAGAGAATCTCAATCACCAGATCCGGCGCTCCCCGGATCGCTTCTTTGTGAATGATCCGCGAGCGCGCCTTGGAGATAAAAATAATATCGGGCTGAACGACGTTCTCGTCGTCTAAGATGACATCTAAGGGGGCATCGAGCACAGTACCCAGGTCATGCTTGCGCGCAAACTCGTACAACGCAAACTCCAAACGAACCGAAATATCTTGGTGCTCAAACGTGGGCGATGGGACCATAATCAGTTCTCCCTCGATCAGCTCGTAACGCTTGGTCTCCGACTCTGGAAGATTTTTGTAGTCTTCGTAAGTGAACTTGATGGTCGCCTTGGGCATCTCAATCACCAACGCTATTATACTAAAACTCCTCCCATTCGAGCAGCGCGGGAAGTATGGGCAGGCCCTCACTGTCGAACGAGACCGAGAGACGGCGTATTAATAAGCGCGTGCGCTCGTCGTCGGTCTTCAGGCGCACTTGATAAACGAGCGTGGAGACGGAGTTCTCTGATCCCAATTGTTTGAACAGCTCAGCCATGAACTTCACTTTCTCTAACAGAATGGGCTTCCCCCTGGCAGCCCGCTCCCGCGCGATCTGAAGTAATCCCAAAGCATCGTCTATATATGTTGCGAACGTCTCGGCGAAGTCTTCGTGGTCGTTGGTGCGGGCGTAGTCACTGACAAAATTATCTAAGTCTTTCCCAGAACGCCGATGGAGTTCGCGCCAGCGCGCGTTCTGGCTGCTCGTCACAAAGAGATCTTGAACGGCATGGCCCATCTCGTGGATGAAGACAAACGAGAGCGTGCGGCGCAGCATCGGGCCGAAGAGATTGATCCGCCCCATTCCTGTGTACGTCCCGGCGACTTGCTCGTCCGGCGGGTTGTTCGTGATAGACGCGACCGTCCGACGGATGCCCTCGGGCATGGCGCGCAGCGACGAGTAAAGAATATGACACTGAGCTTCACTGAACGGTGGCGCGTCATCGGCGTGATCGAGCAAGATGCCGAACTCGTCGGTGATATCTGTGCAGCTTCCCAAGCGGGCTGGCACGGAGATCTGCGTGCTCACCACTATGTTGGTCTCGGTGCGGTTCTCGATAACGGCCTGCCAGCGCGTCCCTAGGGCTATGATCTCGTTGGAGACTTCGACGCTCACCGAGAGCGGGAGTGGGCTGCGCGCCTGGGCGTAGGGCCTCTCCTGCCCAGGCCCAAAGAGCGACAGCACGAGCGAAGCGTCTTGGGTGAGGGGAACAGCACGCACTTTGAGTCTGCCGGGATAGGTCACTATGACCGGCACGTTCATCTTCTCTCCCGGGCGAATGACGAGCGCCAGCGTGGCCTCACCCGACTCGAAAGCTGAGGACGCCAGCGTGCTCGTTGAGCTTCCGTGCAGTAAGCGTGGCGTCCCACACGCTGTGCCCTGCTGGTTGCCAGAGAAGTCGAGCGATCGTGTTACCGTCAGCCAAACGCCGTCTTCTATGTATATGCCGCACCCTGTGCTCAGGGTCACGGTGTTGGCTCCCAGAGCGACGCGCCCAGATTCAAAGAAGAGCCCGTGCCCCTGGCTGCCCGTGACTACATTGTCAGCCAAAGAGACCTGAGCGCCGTCGGCGACCCAGATGCCGTGCCCGTACTGTTTATCGCTGTCAGCTTGCGTGTTGAGGATCGTGTTGCTCTGTATTTCAGCGACCGACTCTTCGGTGATGAAGATCCCGGCGCGTGTATTATTTTTGAGAGTATTGTTGAGCACGGTCGCTTGGGAGGGCACATCGGGAGAGTCCACCCAGTTAGGCCAGATCTCGATCCCGTAATAACGATTCTCTTCGAAGGTGTTGCCCTCAATCTGGGCGACGGCGCTCAGAAGTCTCAGACCGCTCCACGCACTGCGAGCAATAAAATTATTGAGAACGCGGGCGTTCTTGTCACCGTTGAGGATGATGCCGTTGCCCAAGACGTTGCCTTCGTCGGGAGCTGTGTCGAGAATCTGATTATTCACAATCTGGGCGCCTTGGGAGTTCTCGGTGATTAAGATCCCCTGGCGACGGTTCTTCTCTATGACGTTTTCGGTGATGAGCACGTTCTGGCTGCGCTCGACCTGGATGCCTCGGCGTCCGCCGGTGATTGTGACGTTTCGGATGACGACATCGCGCGTGCGCTGGATGAGAATCGTCGGGGCGCTGCGCGAGCGCGAGCCGTCCACTATGACTCCAGCGTCCTTGCCACGCAGCTCAATGCTCTTGCGGATTGTAAGATTCTCTCTGTACGTGCCGGGGGCAATGAGAATGAGATCGCCTGGTTGGGCCGCGTTGATCGCAGCTTGAATAGTCGAGTAATCTTTGGGGACTTCGATAGTTTTGGCAAGAGTGAAGGGAGCAATTCCCACCAAGGCCAGCCCCAGCGCAACCGTCATCAACCAGAATTTCCGTGGCATCACAGAATCCTCCTTGAAATACTGATCGCGATATTGTGAAATTATACCAAAAACACAACCCGAACTGACAGCTTCAGCGAATCTCAACACGCAGATCGTCAATAAAATACTCTAACAGTGTCTCCCCCGCAACACTGATCCCCACAGCGACCCACAGCTCACCTTCAGTAGACGGAACGGGGATGGTGAACTGATACCGTCGCCAGCCCTTGGATTTGTCAGCGGGCTCTTTGTGAGTAAACTCAGCTTCTTCGACGGGCATGATCGCTCCAGCATAGGTGACCGCGTATGCCCGGATAGTATCGCTCCGCTCCGGACTCCACAGATAGAACGAGAGAGTCACGACGAGCGGACGGCCCTTGGGCACTGTCAGGGGTTTGGCAAGCCAGATCGTGCCGTCGCCTTGGCGGCCATCGAGGGTGAATCGCGCCGAGCCGTAGCCCTCTTTGAATTGCTTAGTGCTCAATTCAATCGCCCACTCAACGGGACGCATGGTATTTGGGTCTTGGGGGACGTCGGAGCCCTTCTGCCAGCCCTCCCAGCCCACTTCAAAGCCCTGGCGCACCAGCACTATCGGCGAGACGAGGAGATCGCACCCGACGAGCAGCACCGCAACCAGAGAGATTATACCAAGCCGTGCTTGCGCAACCATTGTTCAGAATAGACTTTGCTCAGATACTGGCGCCCCGTGTCTGGGATAAGCACGACGATCGTGCCTTGACGAACTTTTTCAGCATATTTGAGAGCAGCTACGAGTGCTGCACCCCCGGAGCTTCCCGTCAGGATCGCTTCTTTGCGAGCAAGCTCCCGCGTCATCTGGTATGCTTCTTTGTCCGTCACCCGGATGATCTCATCTATCACAGAAAAATCGAGCGTCTTGGGGATAATATCCTCCCCGATCCCTTCAATGAGATACGTATGGACGTTATGGGGGAGCTTGTAGAACTCAGAATAGATCATCGAGCCTTCGGGGTCGGCGCCGACGATTTTGATTTTGTGATTGCGTTCTTTTAAGAATTTCCCGGCCCCGCTGATCGTGCCGCCGGTGCCGATGCCGGCAACGAAGGCATCGAGCTTGCCCTGGGTCTGTTCCCATATTTCCGGGCCGGTCGTCAGATAGTGCGCGTTGCGATTCGCTAAATTCTCGTACTGATTAGGCAAAAATGCCGGGCGCTCCCTGGCGATCTGCTTTGCTACTGAATAGTAGCTTCTGGGGTCATCGGGGGCGACAGCCGTCGGGCAGATGACGAGTTCAGCTCCGTAGGCTTTCAAGAGATCGATCTTCTCTGGGCTGACTTTATCGGGCATGGTGAAGACGACTCTATAGCCCTTCAAGATAGCTGCAATACAGAGTCCTACCCCCGTATTACCGCTGGTGGGCTCGACGATCCAATCGCCCGGTTTCAGTTTTCCCTCGCGCTCGGCAGCCTCGATCATCATAATGCCGATGCGATCCTTGACCGACCCACCGGGATTGAAATACTCCAGCTTCGCGAGCAATCGCACCCCGGATATAGGGTTGATGCGATTGAGCGCGACCATGGGCGTCTGGCCGATCAGCTCTAAGAGATTCTCTGCGACGCGCATAGAACCCTTTCACCCTTGCCCCTTGCTCCCCTCTCCCTCTCAGGGGAGAGGGGACGGGGGTGAGGGGGAATAAGTGATCACGCACACTCCAACGCTTGCTGAAGGTCTTCTATTAAATCTTGAGCGTGCTCGATGCCTACGGAGAGTCTCACGAGATTGTCTGTGATGCCGCGCCGCGCCCGCTCTTGCGGGGGGATCGACGCGTGTGTCATCGTCGCCGGATGGGTCGTCAAAGAGTCCACCGTGCCCAGGTTCTCTGCCAGGGTGAAGAGCTTCGCCGCTTGCACGAACTTCTTGACGTTCCCGGTGAGCTCGAAGCTGAGCATCCCGCTGAAGCCGTTGCGCATTTGCTTTTTGGCAACGGCGTGTCCTGGATGGCTTGGCAACCCCGGATAGTAGACGCGCGCAACTTTCTTCTGCTGGCTCAAGAACTCCGCGATCGCTTGAGCGTTCTCCGAGTGCGCTCTCATGCGTAGGGCCAAAGTTTTCAGTCCGCGCAAGACGAGCCAGCAGTCCATGGGGCCGGGAACAGCTCCGATGGCGTTCTGCACGAATTTGAGCTTCTCGTAGACTTCGGCGTTGGATGTGACAATTAAGCCGCCGATGACGTCCCCATGCCCACTTAAGTATTTCGTCGAGCTGTGCACGATAATGTCCGCGCCAAGCTCCAAGGGGCGCTGGAGATAGGGCGTGGCGAACGTATTGTCCACGACGAGAAGCGCATCTCCCTTCTTCCGAGCGATGGCCTCGATGTCCGCGATCTTGAGGAGCGGGTTTGTCGGGGATTCGAGCCAGATGAGCTTCGTGTTCTTGTGGGGTCTTATATCTGTCGAGCTCGTGTCGAAATAGCTGAACTCTAAGCCGTATTGTCGGCGCACTTGTTCGAAGAGCCGGTAGGTTCCCCCGTAGACGTCGTCGCAGCAGAGCACGTGATCGCCGGGCTTGAGCAAGTGCAGGATCGCGTCTTCAGCAGCAAGACCCGACG
The DNA here is from genome assembly GCA_037441155.1 of Candidatus Fraserbacteria bacterium. Taxonomy (GTDB): domain Bacteria; phylum Bipolaricaulota; class Bipolaricaulia; order RBG-16-55-9; family DRXL01; genus JANXCC01. The sequence continues at coordinate 10,480 of JBBISQ010000042.1, read as the reverse complement.
CGAACGCCAGCCCGTAGGTGCCGCCCTCAAGTTCTGCAATGGCTTTTTCGAGAAGAGAGCGAGTTGGGTTGCCGGTGCGTCCGTAGGGATAGCCCTTGTGCACCCCCGGTTCTTCTTGGGCGAACGTCGCCCCTTGGTGCACCGGCGGGACGATAGCGCCCGTCACCGGGTCGATCTGGTAGCCTGCGCGAACGGCCTTGGTCTCAAAACGCATCTTCTGCTCTCTATCTCTCTGACTTCTGTTTCTTCCCGCCGTAGCGGCGCTCAAATTGTTCGACACGTCCTTCGGTGTCCAAAAGCTTCTCTTCGCCAGTGAAGAAGGGGTGGCACTTCGAGCAGATATCCACGTGCAAGTTCTCCACCGTCGAGAGCGTCTCCAGCTCCGCGCCACACGCACACCGGATGACAACGCGCTTCAGCTCGGGATGAATGCCTTGTTTCATAGAAAAACCTCCTGTGCTGGCCTCTCCCCAGGCCCCTCCCCTCAAGGGAGAAGAGGGCTGTCAGGTTATCGCTTGCTGAACTGCTGGCCGCGCCGCGCTTTATGGAAGCCGTACTTCTTGCGCTCGACCATGCGCGGGTCGCGTGTCAGCAATCCTTCCTTGCGCAAGATCGGTCTGTAATCGGGGTTGACCGCCAAGAGCGCCCGCGCGATCCCCAACCGAATCGCTTCCATCTGGCCGGTGAAGCCCCCGCCACGACAGGTCGCGATCACGTCATAGCGATTCCCTGTGCCCGTCACGATGAAGGGCTTCAAAATGAGCTGCGCCAGGCGATCTTTGATGTAGCCGTCAGCAGCGAAATACTGCTCTGCCGGCCGGCCGTTGACGATTACTTTACCGTCACCGTTGGGCTTGAGGAAGACCCGTGCGACCGACTCCTTGCGACGCCCGATGGCGTGAATCTTCCCATCGGGCAGAACCTTGGGGAGACGTGGCTTATGTATCGTCTGTGTATTCGTCATTCTCGAAGATCAGACCTCCCGGTTAGATTCGGATCAGTATACCCAGTTTAGTGCGCCCTTTCAAGATAGGCCCGCTGTTCGGCACTGAGCTCGTCTATGGTGATCCCCATCGTCTCGAGCTTCAGCAGTGCGACGCGCCGGTCTATCTCCGCGGGGACGGGATAGAGCCCCGGCTTCAGCTCTGCGTGATGTTTCGCTATATGAGCAAGCGTGAGCGCCTGCAGTGCAAACGATAAGTCCATAATCTCGATGGGGTGGCCGTCGCCGGCAGCGAGATTGACTAAGCGCCCCTCGGCCAACAGATAGAGCCGTCGGCCATCGTGCAGTTCGAACTCTTCGAGATTAGGACGGATAGTGCGCCGTGCCCGTGAGAGCCTCGCCAGATCGGGCTTGCTGATCTCGACATCAAAATGTCCGGCGTTGGCCAAGATCGCCCCGTCCTTCATAACTTTGAGAGCTTCCTCGGTGATGATATCTTTGCACCCCGTGGCCGTGACGAAGATATCGCCCAAGGGAGCAGCTTCGACCATTCGCATGACGCGAAAGCCGTCCATGACCGCTTCGATAGCCCGCACGGGGTTCACTTCTGTCACGATCACGTTGGCGCCCAGCCCCTTGGCACGAAGAGCAATGCCGCGCCCGCACCACCCATAGCCTGCGACAACGACGGTCTTGCCGGCAATGGAGAGATTGGTCGTGCGCATGATGCCGTCCCACGTCGACTGCCCCGTGCCGTAGCGATTATCAAAGAGAAATTTCATCTGGGCGTCGTTGACAGCGAACATCGGGAACAAGAGCTTCTTCTGGGCGGCAAGGGCTTTGAGACGGCGCACGCCGGTCGTGGTCTCCTCCGTGCCCCCCACAATATCTTGAGCTAAGTGAGCGAGCTCGCCGTGCAGGAGTTTCGTTAAATCCCCGCCGTCGTCCAAGATTATATGGGGTCTGGTCTGCAAGACGGCCTTCAAGTGCGATTCGTACTCTTGGGGGGTTGCGCCACGCCACGCCGCGACGAAAATATCGCCTCGAGCAGCCAAAGCCGCGGCGACATCGTCTTGGGTGCTCAAGGGGTTGCAGCCAGTGACGGCAACTTCTGCGCCGCCGGCTTTCAGCACCTGAGCGAGATAGGCCGTCTTGGCCTCCAAGTGAATGCTGAGAGCGAGTCTGAGATTTTTGAACGGCTGCTCGCGCTCAAATTCAGAGTGAATCCTGGTGAGCAGGCTCATGCGCCGCTGGACCCACTCGATCTTCTTCTGGCCCGCGGGAGCTAACGACGGATCGCGAATGATGCTCATGATCTCCTCCGGCCCTCAGTGTAATATACTGTAATCATACTTGATGATTCAGCGTCTCGCTATCCTTGCAGCGCCAGCACCATGCCCCTATACTTAGAAAGCTATGAGTGAGAAGTTCTCAACGCACATACTCGATCGGGCGCTGGCTCGCCGCCGCGAGCGCCGCGAGCACCAGCGCCAGGAGCGCGTGACAGCCGCCTTGCACGCGCTCGAAGAGCTTTCCCGTGAAATCCCCTTTGAAGAAGCTTATCTCTTCGGCTCCCTCACCCAAGGCGGCCGCTTCCACAAGGGCTCCGACATCGATATGGCCTTCGTGGGCCTGCGCGACGAGGACTTCTTCAAAGCTGCCGCCTGGCTCTCGCGCAAGCTAGGAACAGACGTAGACCTTGTGCAATTGGAAGGACACCCCCTAAGGGAGCAAATCCTCCGGGAGGGGATTCGATGGAGGAAGAGAGACTGAGTCTGCTCAAGTCTGCGCTCCACTCCCAATGCCAGGAGATCGAGCGGATCTTTGCCAAGATCGAGGAGCGTCGGGCTCATCTCGAAGACCCCGTGTACACGGAGAGCGTGGGCTATCAGCTGCACAATCTCTATTCGGCCTTTGAGGACTTATTCAAAATCGTAGCGAATTTCTTTGAGAACCGCCTTGAGGAACGCGCAAGCTATCATCGCGAGCTGCTGTGGCGCATGAAGATCGCTCTTGAGGGCATCAGGCCGGCCTTGCTCTCCGAAGAAAGCTACAAGCTTCTCGACTCTTTGCGGGCCTTTCGCCATTTCTTCCGTCACGCCTATGGAGCGGAGCTCGATCCTAAAAAGATTGCCATTGTCCTAGAGGATGCCATGCAGCTGAGAAAGATCTACCTTCAAGAGATTGAGCGCTTCCTCAAGCAACTCGCACCGTGAAGGCCGACCATGCAGATTCGCCCGATGAAGCTCGAAGACTACGACGCAGTGCTCGCGCTGTGGGAGCGCGCCGGGCTTCCCTATGAGCCCCACGGCCGCGATAGTTTTTCAGCGATCTCCCGCCAACTCCACGCTGTAGGGCATCTGATGTTCGTCGCCGAGGCCGACGGGCAAATCATCGGGACAGTCTTTGGCAGCCACGATGGGCGCAAGGGCTGGATCAATCGCTTGGCAATTGACCCGCGCTATCGTCGTCAAGGGCTGGCGCAACGGCTCATTGAAGAAGCTGAGAACGCTCTCGCCCGTGAGGGGCTGACTATCGTCGCCGCGCTCGTCGAAGCCCCTAATGAGCCATCGCTGAAGCTTTTCCGAAAGCTCGATTACGAAGAGCGCCGGGATATTGTCTATTTTCGCAAGTTCCTTCGGGATCGGAGGTAATCTCTATGCCCTTCTGTCCGCAGTGTCGCTATGAGTACCACACTGGAATTCGGAGGTGCCCCGATTGTGGCGTCGAACTCGTGAGCGAGCTTCCGCCTCAAGAGCAGCCCGCACCCTTGGGCTCTCTCGTGACGGTCTATGTTGCCAAAGACATGACCGAAGCGAGTCTGGTCAAATCGTTTCTCGAAGAGTTTCAGATAGAGTCGCTCATTGGGTACGACTTGGGGCCGGCTTATCCTATGGGGCAGATTGAGGTGCGCGTCGCTGAACCCCACGCCAACGAGGCCCGTGAGCTCATCGCGGAGTTTCTCCACTCTCCTCCAGAAGACTTGGAGCTGTAAACATCTGTTTCTCTGTGCTATAATGCAGGGCATGAGAACCCCATTTCTCGTTGGGGAGAAGATCTATCTCCGTCCGGTGGAGCGCGACGATGCTCCGCTCTTGCTCCCTTGGGTAAACGACCCTGACGTGATAGCTACTCTCATGATGTATACCCCCAAGAATCTTCAGATTGAGCTGGAGTTCATCGAGCGCGCTTGCAAGAGCGACACTGAAATCATCCTCGGCGTTGCCTTACAAGAGAGTGATAAGCTCATCGGCACGACGGGGCTTCACCGCATAGATTGGAAGAACCGGCATTGTATGTTTGGCATCTTGATCGGCGATAAGACGGAATGGGGCAAGGGCTACGGCACGGAGACGACGCGCCTGATGGTCGCCTACGCTTTTGTGACCTTGGGAATGCATCGCGTCTGGCTGCATGTGTACGAGTACAATGAGCGCGCGATACGAGCCTATGAGAAAGCGGGCTTCGTGCGCGAGGGCATCCTGCGTGAAGACCGCTATCACAACGGGGGATTCTTCAATACTATCGTGATGGGACTGCTGCGCTCGGAGTGGCAGGCAAGACAGAACAGAGCACCATGATCATTGCGGAGAACCTGACGCGATACTTTGGGGATCGCCTTGCTGTTGAGAATCTCTCTCTGGAGATCGGCGCAGGGGAGGTCTTTGGGTTTCTGGGACCCAACGGCGCGGGGAAAACAACGACCGTGCGAATGCTGGCGGGGCTGCTCGCTCCCACCGCCGGCCGGGCTCTCGTCGCCGGCGTAGACGTGTGCGCAGAGCCCCATCGCGTCCGCGCCCTCGTGGGAATCTTGACCGAGCACCCTGGGCTCTATGAGAAGCTCTCAGCGTGGCACAATCTCAAGTTCTACGCCGATCTTTATGACCTGCCCAAGCCCGAAGACCAAATCGAGAAGTATCTGAGCTTGCTCGGGCTGTGGGAGCGTCGCTTCGAGCCCGCCGGCACTTTCTCCAAGGGCATGAAGCAAAAATTAGCGATTGCTCGGGCGCTCCTGCACGAGCCCACAGTGCTCTTTCTCGACGAGCCGACGTCGGGGCTGGATCCCGAATCGGCCAAGACCGTGCGCGATTTTATATCCCAGCTCGCCTCGGAGAGGCGCACGATCTTTCTGTGCACGCACAATCTCTACGAGGCCGAGCAGCTCTGCACGCGGATTGGGCTGATCAAGCAGCGGCTCATCAAAGTCGGCTCACCCCAGCAGCTCAAGCGCGAGCTCTACGGCCGCCAGATCATCGTAGACCTCAAGGAGCCCATGATGCTCCCAGAAGATTTAGAGTTGCCCTTCGTCCACAGCGTGCAGGCCAACGGGACAAGGCTTCTCATCCACGTGGACGATCCGGAAGCGCAGAATCCGATGCTCATTAAGAGATTAGTCGAGCTGGGGGCGCAGATTCAGTTTGTGCGCGAGCACGACCGCTCTCTCGAAGATGTCTATCTCGAGTTGATCTCCGAGGGGACGCCATGACGCTTAAGCGTGTCCGAGTCTTAACGGTCAAGGAGTGGCGTGAGGCGTTCAAAGGGGGCAAGACATTCTGGATCGGCACGGTTGCTCTCCCCCTGGTGCTGCTCGGTGTCTCGTTCTTTCCGTTTCTGCAAGTAGGCGACTTGAGTCGCATCCCTGCTGAAGATCTCTCTAAGATAGTCAGCATGCTCTTTGTCGTCCCATTGTTGTACTTTTTGATGTTTCCCCTGGTGATCCCGCACTCGATAGCGATCTATGCTATTACAAGCGAGAAGGAGCAGAAGAGCTTAGAGCCCCTGCTAGCGACGCCGGTGCGCACAAGCGAGCTCTTCCTCGCCAAGACGCTCGCCTCGGTCTTGCCCGCTGTGGGGATCACCTGGGTAGCGTTTGGGCTCTTTCTTGCCGTTATTCACGCTCTGCTCCCCGCCGATATCTTAGCAGTGGCGTGGCAGCAGTTCAGCGTGCTGTGGGGGATGGCCTTGGGGCTCTTTGCCCCGCTTGCGGCGACGTTCATGACGCTTGCAGCTATGGCCATTGCCACTAGAGTGAGCGACATGCGCACAGCGCAGCTTCTCAGCAGCTTCGCGATGCTGCCCATCTTGATGTCCGCGTTCTATTTGGTCTTCCAAGAGACCTTGAGCAGACCAGAGCTGTTGGGTCTTCTGTCGGCGGGGGTGCTCGTGCTCGATCTTGGGCTGTTGGCGCTGAACGTCAAGCTCTTTGGGCGCGAAGAGATTCTCACGCGCTGGTGCTAAGAATATATGACCCTCACAAGTCCGTCGTACGTGCGCGATCTCTTAGCTCGGCATAAGATTCGCTTGAAGAAGAGCTTGGGGCAGCACTTTCTCGTTGATGAGAATATTCTCAAAAAGATCGCGACGGCGGCGCAGCTCACGAAAGAAGACACAGTCGTCGAGATCGGCGCGGGAATTGGGACGTTGACTCAAGAGCTGGCCCAGCGCGCCGGAAGGGTCATAGCTGTCGAGATCGACAGCCGCCTCATTCCCCTGCTCCACGAGCATCTGCGCGCACACGCTAACGTCGTTGTCGTGCACCAAGACTTTTTGCAGTTCGATCTCTTAGCTATCGCATCGGAGCAAAAGCTCTCTATCGTGGGAAACTTGCCGTATAATGTGACAGCTCCGATCTTGGAGAAGCTCATCGAGTCGCGCGCGGGTCTCAAATCCGCGACGCTGCTGGTGCAGCAAGAAGTCGCAGAGAAGCTGTGCGCCGTGCCCGGCACACGCGATGCTACTGCGCTCACGGTCTTCGTCCAAAGCTTCGCTGCAGTGCAGAGATTATTCTCGGTCTCGCGCCACGTCTTCTTCCCAATCCCTGATGTAGACTCAGCCCTCGTGCGCCTAGAATTCCGCGAGCACCGCAAATTTCGCGCCCCAGAAGATCTATTTCTGAAAATCGTCCGCGCCGCGTTCAATCTTCGACGCAAGACGTTAAAGCAGTCCCTCACGCGCTCCCCGCTGCTCGCCCTCTCGCAGGAGATCGCTCTTGCAGCTCTCGAGCGGGCGCAGATTGACCCACAGCGCCGCGGGGAGACCCTCTCCCTCGAAGAGTTTGATAGGCTCACCCAGGCGCTCGCTCCGCTGCTACGTAATTGCGCAGCACCCCGATCCCGCTGATCTCGACCTCGACGATATCACCGGGTGCGAGCGGCCCCACCCCCGCTGGTGTTCCTGTCGCGATAATATCCCCCGGCTCCAGGGTCATAAAGCTTGTGATCTCTTCGATGATCTGGGGGATAGAGAAGATCAGCTGGGACGTGTCAGAGCGTTGGCGCACGTGACCGTTGACGCGCGTCTCTATCGTGAGAGGCTCAGCAAGCTCATCGGGTGAGACCAAGATAGGACCTAAACACGCTGCCGTATCGAAGCCCTTGGCACGCACCCAGTTCAGCTCCCATGATTGCGCTGCGCGGTCCGAAATATCGTTAAAGCACGTGTAGCCCCAGATGACGTCAAAGGCTTCAGAAGATTTGACGCGCTTGCATCGCTCTTTGATCACGAGGGCCAATTCGCCTTCGTAGTCGACTCTAGGGGAATTGGGCAGATAGATCGTCTCTTCCGGACCGATGAGCGCTGAGGGGGGTTTGAGGAAGAGCGCGGGTCGGTCGGGGAGCTTTCGCCCCATCTCTCGGGCATGGTCGCGATAGTTCACCCCAACGCAGACGATCTTCGTCGGCTGGGCTGGGGGGAGTAGTCTCAGCTCTGAGAGCCGTCGGCGAGTATCGTGCACCAGCACCGTCTCGCCGAAGAGCTCTCCCCAGTGCGCGTAGCCGTCCTGGAGAAATCGTACCCAACGCATGGTCTCACACAACGATGGGGACAAGTCCGAGGCTGCGCATGACGGAGCTTGTCGCAACAGTAGGCCGTGGCTCTGGACTTGCATTCCAGAGGATATGCAGCCCTACAAGCAGCGTCCACAGGAGAAAGACCCAGCCGATCCACCAGGTCTGCGACAGGGGGCGCGGTGCCGGCACTGGCAGGCACTCACCAGACAGCGAATCGGGCAGTTTCACGGGGCGGTTCAACCCTTCGAGCCTCAGGTTTCTATCTATTGCTGTCTGAGAATTGAAGGGCTGCTCCGGTCTCGCTCTCTCCTCACCAGACGGACAAGATCGCGAGACCATGGGTGAGGGAAGCACCATCACAAAGAACGCATTGAGGGCGAAGAGAACCACAAGTCCAATGGCATAGGCCGCCACATGCGCACGGATCGCGCCCGGAAGGCGATCCCAGAGGTCGCGCCACGGTGGAGTATGCTCCAGCTCGCGCTGGCGCATGAGCGCCAACTGCTGCGCACAGTCTCTACACGTCAGCACGTGCTGCGAGGCCTCTGTCAGTGTCCAGCCATTAAGATCAAGAGAGTGCACTCCAACCCGCCACTCATCAGGAAGCTGCCCCTTTAAATATGCGTGCAAGACGGCACGCGACGGGTGTGCGCTCCGCACACTCGTGCGCAGCGGCACAAGCAACTCCCGAAACCAGTGCCAGTCATCTTTTTGCAGGTCGCTCATGGTCGGCTCCTTTCAGCTCTTCGTAGATTTCTATAATGCGCTCTTTGACGCGCGTGGGATTGAATTCCTTCCTCACGAGCTGGAAGACTTCTTCCCAGCTGAGCTTGGTCCCACTGATCTTCTCGAGGGTCAGCTCGCTGAGCTTCACTCGCTTGCGCGCGATCGCTCGTCTGAGCAGCGTGCCCTTCGCCGGGTCGTCCCCCAGCGACGGATAATAGTTACTGAAAAGATAGACGAGCAAGCCCCGAACGTGATCGGGGTCGTAGCGGCGCTTGGCGTATCCCAACGCCAGCCAGCGCCGTGCCTGATCGAGATCGCCGTCCAGACTCAAAAGATCCTCCATTTCCGCAGGAGGCAGGTCGGTGCAGCGCATCAGATGCTCGGCGTAGGCCAGGCGGATCTGCTGCACGGTTGCACTCAGGTCGTATTCCATCCGACCTGCATCCTAGCAGATATCACAATTATAAATCAAGATGCTCGATTTCTGACACTTTCTTCTGGTGGAGTCATTGACAGGGCTGATCTGGACGGATATAATTGCGCTGCTGGCCGAGGTGGCGGAACTGGCAGACGCGCGGGACTCAAAATCCCGTGGGGTTCACCCCCCGTGTGGGTTCGACTCCCTCCCTCGGCACCACAGCAGACATGCCGTTACGGCGTGAGCCGGGTGCGATCCCTGGGGAAGAAGGAGGCCTCGCGCACGTTCCCTAGATTCAAGAGTTGCATAGTGAGGCGCTCGGCCCCAATGGCAAACCCGCCATGCGGCGGCATCCCATATTTGAAGACTTCCAAATAGAACTCGAAATTCGCCGGGTCCAGCCCGCGCTTGCGAATGCTCTCCACCAACCGCTCGTACTCATGAATGCGCTGGCCCCCTGTGGTAATCTCGAGCCCTTTGTAGAGCAGATCGAAGCTCCGCGTCAACCTCGGGTTTTCGGGGTCGGGCATGGCGTACATCGGGCGTTTCTCTACAGGATAGTGCGTCACAAAGAGCAGCTCACTGCTCAGCTCCTCTTGGGCATAGCGACAGAGCAGTCTCTCCGATTCCGGATCTAAGTCGCCCGACGTGTGCTTGTTGAATCGTTCCCGCAAGATCGTGTGAGCCTCGGCGAGCGTGACCTGGGGGATCTTCTCCGGCACTGAGGGCACCGTCGCATTATAGAGTACGAGTTCTTTGGCGCAGCGGTCTCGCACCCGCTCGAACATGTGTCGGAGCAAGCGGGCTTCGAGTGCTAATAAGTCTTGCTCGCTCTCGATGAACCCCATCTCGATGTCTAAGCTGATATATTCGTTGAGATGTCTCGTCGTGCTGTGGGGCTCAGCACGGTAGACTGGGCCGACCTCGAAGACGCGCTCAAAGCCCGCGCCGACGAGCATCTGTTTGTAAAACTGCGGGCTCTGCGCTAAATACGCGGTTTTATCAAAATACTGCACCGGGAAGAGTTCGGTGCCCCCCTCCGTCCCCGACGCGACGATCTTGGGCGTGTGCACTTCGAGAAAGCCCTCGTGCGTGAGAAACTCGCGAAAGCCGTGAATTAACTCGGCTTGCACCCTGAAGATTGCACTGATCTCGGGGTTTCTTAAGCTGAGCACCCGATGGGTCAAGAGCGTCTCGAGCTTGGTGTTGAGCACGCTGTGAGGACGATTGACTTGGATGGGGAGCGTCTCCACGGGCGTACGGATGACTGTGAGTTCGTGCACCTCGACCTCGCAGCCGTGGGGCGCCCGGGCATCGGGCCGCACCCGCCCCGTAAGCTCGATGACGGCCTCTTCGCACAAGTCTTTGGCAAGATCAGGGCGGTCGTACAGGACCGCTTGAATGAGCCCGGAGCGGTCGCGCAGCACGAGAAAGCACAGCTTGCCTAGGGGGCGCAAGTTATTGACCCACCCCTGAAGAAGGACCGTCTCGCCGATCTTGTGGGGTACCTCAGATGCCAGAGTGCGCTGCATCGCCGATCCCTCCAGATAAAAGATCCTTTCGTCCGATCAGGGACAGGTGGAATCCCGCGAAGCGGTTCGGGCG
>JBBISQ010000041.1:0-15733 GCA_037441155.1 Candidatus Fraserbacteria bacterium | reverse complement strand
CCGACGGCGGCGCGGCAGGGCGCTGTGAATGTGATCGGTCAGCGTATGGATGATATTGGGCAACCATAGGCCCGCTATGAGAACCCCCACAAGCTGGGGATCTATCGGTGCTGCGGTCAGGGAGTCGAGCGAGACCGTCCAGACGCGACTCAACCCGAAGGCGATCAAGAGAGCAAGAACGCTCAGATACCCCAGGCGGGTCAGGGTGCCAAGAAGCAGACTGTGGCTGACCCCGCGGTGCTTGAAGATTTTCGTGTAGGGAATCCAAAGAAAGCCCAAGGGCCCCCAGCGCCGCCGGCTGCGATTGTAGCGGAGATCTAGATCCGGGCTGAGCAAGAGACTGGAGAAGAGATACGCCCCCACAAAGACTGCTCCAAGCTCCCAGTTCAGGGGTATGAGCTGAGAGCGCTCGGCGACAAAAAAGAAGAGCGCCCCCCAGAGGGGCAGCAAGAGGAGCTCGATGCGCAGATGCGTCTTCCCCGATGGCATAGCGAGAGCATTGTAACGAGAGATCTTGCTCTTGTCGAGCCCCGCTGTCTCGCGCAGACGGGGCAAAACTCACCGTGGGGGTTGACAAGTGTAGAACTAATATAGTATATTTTTTTTGTACGGCTTGGGCGAGAAAAAAAGGAGCATCATGGGGGCTATCCCTGCGTCTGTAGAGGAGCGTGTCGCACTGCTGAAGAGGCTCAACAGCCCGTATCATCGAGATTTAGATGATGACCAGCTACGCATGGTCGCCGAACCGGCACGGCTCATCGAAGCCCAGGCAGGGGAGTTTCTCTATCACCAGGGAGAGCCAGCACATTATAGCTATCTTTTGATCAGCGGGTTAATTAAGATTATTCACTACCATCCCAGCGGAAGGCCGATCATTGTGAGGTTCATCAAGCCTGGGTTAGCATTTCGTATCGCTCATTTCGGGGTGGTCTCGCGATACTGTGCGTCGGCGCAGGCGGCTACTGATGTGCGCGTGCTGCGCTGGGATATGCACGACGCTATGCGTCTGTTGAAAGAGTTCCCCTCTATAGCCCTGAATTCTATAGCGGTGTTGCAGCAGATGTTTGTGGACCTTGTGGAAACCCTGAATTGGTTTGCCTGCGGGTCTGCGGAGGAACGGCTCTTCTGGGCGGTGCGGCGTCTAGCCGAGGGCTTGTGCGAGGGGGATCGTGCCGTCCTGCCCATCACGCAGGGAGAGCTCGCTACATCCACGGGGCTTTCGCTGTATACAGTCAATCGCATCTTAGGTTCATGGGAGCAGCGCGGGATACTGGAGCGGCACCGCCACGTGCTCATCGTCTGGCCCACGAAATTAGCGAGCGTGTGCAGATACAAAATATAGAGATTAACGAACGACTTTCTCCCAGAAGGGAGAGTATTGGCGCTATGTCCGAGGCTGCGCGTTTGTCATCGTATATACGACAAAACATAAGCATAGGCTGCAATACCGCGCTTCCGCTCATTGCGCTAGAGCAAAGACAACGCGTGAGAAAACCCCTATAATAAACTTATAATAAACTAAAGAGATTTAAAGAGAAGAAGGGGCGTCAGAGATGACGAGCCGACCCGTTCCCGCGAGTCTGGAGCTTCGTTCTTCTGCCGCCCCTCTTTTCTTTTGTACAGCAAGCGCGTGCTTTTGTCAAGAACGCATGTCCTGCACGAGGAGGTGGTGCGAACCCACTGATCCTCACCCATGAGACGCAACAGCTTTGCGTAAAATCCCAAAAAAGGAGGTCCTGAAAAATGTTTCGGAGGAGCTTTGGAGTTCTAGTTGTGCTGGTGCTCAGTGCGGCTGTGGGATGCACGACGACCGCGCCGTTCATCAGCAATCTCGCGGGCCTGCCTCCTTCGGTCGTCATCCCTGGGACGGTTGTGCTCACTGCCAGCGGGGGTCCGGGGAGCAGCCGGGGCCTGTTCACCTGGACGTTCAGCACTGACTGTGGCGGGACGTTCACGAGCACCACGACCCCCAACAACGGGCCAGCTAATCCTATCACCATTGGACCGACGGATGCCGAGACGGTGCAAGTGACGTACGATTCCACTGGGGCGACCCCTGGGGTGTGCACGTTCACGGTGAAGCTGGTGACATCTTCCGGGAGGAGCGCTACGCTTCAGGTGACCACGACGATAGCTGCCCGACTGCTGACGGTGACGAAGACAGGGACGGGGAGCGGGACGGTGACGAGCAACCCGGCGGGCATCAACTGCGGGGCAACGTGTGTGGCGGGGTTTAACGATGGGACGGTAGTGACGCTGACGGCGACGCCGGATGCGGGTTCGAAGTTTGACGGCTGGAGCGGGGATCCCGATTGCTCCGATGGCCAGGTGACGATGGATGCCGACAAGACCTGCACGGCAACGTTCACCCTGATCACGGCGGGCCTGTCGCTCACGAAGGGGGATTCTCCCGATCCCGTGACATACGGGAACAACGTGACCTACACCTTGACGGTGACTAATAACGGCCCCGATCCGGCGACGAACGTTACCCTGACCGATACATTGCCCACGAATGTGATGTTCGTCTCGGCGACGCCCAGCCAAGGGAGCTGCAGTGGGACAACCACGGTCACGTGCACCTTGGGGACGATCAATAACGGAGCGAACGCGACGGTGACCATTGTCGTCCAAGCGAAGGCAGCGGGGATTGACCTGATCGTGGATGACGACGCTGGGAGCTGTGCGTACACGGGATCGGTGAGCGACATGGCGAGCGTAACGGCGACGGAGCCCGATCCTGTGCCGGGGGACAACACTGCCACTGCTGATACCGCGATCAGTGCGAACTACAATACGATCGGCGCAGCGATTACGGCTGCTTCAGGTGGTCACAAGATCTTCGTCTGCCCCGGAACGTACAACGAGAGCCTCATTATTACCAAGGCGCTCACGATCACCGGGGCGGGGATTGCTGCAGTGACGATCAATCCGACGACGACCGGCTATGGCATCGAAGTATCCGGCGGGGGCAGCAACGTCACACTGGAGCAATTCACGCTCAATGCGGGGAACTCGCGGAACTTCATGATCCACGTCTCCCATGTGAGCAACTTCACGATCCAGAACGCCAAGCTCGTCGGTGCTGGGAAGACTGCACTCCCCGGTGGTCAGCCGCTGGGCGGCGTTGACCTGAACACCGTTACGACGGCCCTTGTGAAGAGCGTTGAAGTGCAAGACGTCTCCCGAAACGGGATCGCGCTGACGAACAGCACGGGCGTGACTATTGACAGCGCTAACGTTCACGATACGGGCGTCAGCGCCGGCTGGGCGGGGATCGCGGTCTACGCTTCGTCAGGGACGACATCTGTCGCATTTGCTGGAAGCAGCACGGCGACCAATACCCCGATGGGGCTCTACGTTGAAGATTTCGCAGGCACGACGGTGAATCTGGCGCTCAGCAGCGGGATTACGTTCTCTGGGCAGAGCGTTGCGCCCATTGTGCGATACGGTCTGGGCAGCGTGCCCGGGCTTGAGGCGACAGGGCCGACAGCGGCCTTCGCTGAGGCGCTGGGGCTGATCGCGCGCCTGACCGCGCCGGAGTTCCCAATACCGCCTACCAATACTGGGGCTGCGTTCTTCTACACAGTTAGTGCTGCGATCAGCGCGGCAGTAGCCAGCCCTGCTCCCTACCCCTCGTACGCAGTCGTCTATGATCTCAGCCTAGACGAGTTCTTCGTCGGGAACGGCATGGTCATCCAGCGAGCGATCAACGCTGCAAGCTCCGGCGGCAAGGTCAATGTCCTCGCGGGGACTTATACGGAGCAGCTGAACATTGACAAGTCGCTCACACTGGCTGGAGCAGGAACAGCGACGACGACGATCAAGGCACCACCGGCGGCTTCGCGCACGACTTACACGATCCCCGAATCTACTGCTACCTGGGATCCAATCGTCTTCGCCCGTGGGACAGGAGCAGGTGTCATTAACGTTTCGATCTCGGGCTTTACGATTGATGGGCAGAACAACTACGGCGCAAGCGGCACACGCTATGTCGGTGTTCTCTACCGCAACGTAAAGCCTGGAACGATATCCAGTAACGTCGTTAAAGATCTGGGGCACGATGGCACACAGACCTTCGGAATCTTAGTTTACGGGGATTCGGACGTCACAATTTCTAGCAACAATGTGAGCAACTATGGGCGTGGGGGGATCGGAGCGAATGGTGATGCTGGCGCTAACCCAGATCCCACTGCGACGATCCAAGGAAACACGGTCACAGGCCCCGGCGCCACAGCCCCGCAGACTTGGGCTTCTAACGGCATCCAAATCGGTTGGGGCGCGACCGGGAGCATCGTGAACAATGAGGTTACAGGCAATGGATGGCCCGGCACAGCGTGGACTGGCACTGGGATCATCGTGGTAGACTCCAACAACGTTATCGTTCAAGGCAACAACGTTCATGATAACGAGAGCGGTATCGTTGTTGGGGGATATTATGATGCCGCGTCCGGACTTCAGGTGAAGAACAACACCGTTAACAACAACGATTGGGGCATTCAGGTCATCAATAACGCATCCAATACGATCGTTGAGGACAATACCGTCACCAATCAAAACGGCGACGGTATTGACGTGTGGAACTACGGTTGGCCTTGGACCTTGGATCCCACAGGAACGGAGGTCCATAATAACAGTATCGTCGGCAGCGGATATGATGGCGCTTGGACGAACGTCACTGCCGAGGTCGTGGACATGGAAGACAACTGGTGGGGCGACGCCAGCGGGCCACTCGATGCTGCTGATGATGCTGGCGAGACTACTGAGGTCCCGCCGTGCACGGCCAGCCCCGCAAGCGAGATCAACGCCGATGGTTCAGGCGATAGTGCTGCGGATGACAGCACCACTGCGATTGACTACTGTCCGTGGCTGAATGCCGCCCCGCTTAGCGTATCAATAAAGTCAATAACGGCAAAGCCACAGGTTAAGCCGCCGGTGAGGAGTGAAAACCCAAGCGTTGTTCAACCTATAGAGTGAGCGCGTTTCGAGCTGCCAAGCCCTCACGGTGAGGGGTTGAGGGAGGGGGCCTGGGCGGAAGCCCGGTCGGGAATTGCCCGACCGGGCTTCGTTGTTTTTCTCTCTCACTATAAGTTTTTTCATAGACTTGACAGCCTCTTCCCCGTCGGGTAGAATAGGGCGTCCTTAGCAAAGCACTCACGTGAGTGCTAATTCGACCAACATCCTAACTCTATCGGAAATCTCTCGTTGAAGGAGGTAGAAATATGAAGAAGTTGCGACTCAAGCCCCTGGGGAGTCGTGTGCTAGTCCGGCGTATCGAAGACGAGGAGGGCACGGGGATCATACTCCCGGAGGAGGCCAAGAAGGACCTGGATTTCGTGCGCGCTGAGGTCGTCGAGATCGGCTCGGATCTCGAAAAGGTCAAGGTCCAGAAGGGCGATAAGGTCCTGCTCTCCGCCCTGGCTGGCACCAAGCTGACTTTCGACGGCGAAGAGTACTTCATCGTCAAGAGCAGCGATATTTTGGCTACTATCGAGTAGAGCTGAATGAAATAGCTAAAAGGAGGTAGTCGTATGGCGAAGAAGTTCAAGGAAGTTATTTACGAAGATGAAGCACGAGAGAAGATGCTGGCGGGTGTGCAGAAGCTTACGGATGCCGTGCGCATCACGCTGGGGCCGCGGGGACGGCACGTCGTCTTGGGCAAGGAGTTCGGTGGCCCCAAGGTCATAGACGACGGCGCGACGATCGCCGAAGAGCAAGAATACGCCGATGAGTTCGAGAATCTCGGCGCACAGCTCGTCAAACAGGTCGCTAAAGAGACCAACGACGACGCCGGCGACGGCACCACGACCGCGACGATCTTGGCCTATGCGCTCATCAAGGAGGGCCTCAAAAACGTGACCGCCGGCGCCAACGCCGTGCAGCTCAAACGGGGTCTGGAGATCGCTCGCGACCGGGTCATCGAAGAGCTCCAGAAGATGAGCAAGGAGCTCAAGACCAAAGATGAGATGGCCCAGATCGCGACAAACTCCAGTAAAGACCCCGAGATCGGCAAGATCATCGCTGACGCTATGGAGAAGGCTGGTGAGGACGGGGTCATTACCGTCGAAGAATCGGACACGATCGAGACGCACTTCGAAGTCGTCGAGGGGATGCAGTTTGATCGCGGCTATACTTCGCCGTACTTTATTACGAACGCCGAGCGGATGGAGGCTGAGCTGAAGGAGCCGTTCATTCTGATCACCGATCACGAGCTGAAGAAGGCCCGCGATCTCGTGCCCATTCTCGAAAAAGTGGCGCAGACGGGCAAGCCCTTGCTCGTCATCGCCGACGACATCGAAGGGGAAGCTCTGACGACGTTAGTGATCAACAAGCTGCGCGGAACACTTCAGAGCGTCGCCGTGAAAGCCCCGGGCTTCGGCGACCGTCGTAAGGCGATGCTCCAAGATATCGCGATCCTGACGGGCGGCCAAGTGATCGCGAAAGATGCCGGCATGACGCTGGAAACGGCGACGCTTGATATGTTGGGCAAGGCCGAGAAGGTCGTAGTGGACGACGACAACACGACGATTATCGGGGGCAAGGGCAAGAAGAAGGACATCGAGGCGCGCATCGAGCAGTTGCGCAAGCAGATGGAGAACACCGATTCTGACTATGATCGTGAGAAGCTCCAGGAGCGCATTGCCAAGCTCGCTGGCGGCGTGGCGATCATCAAAGTTGGAGCGGCGACCGAGGCCGAGCTTGAGGAGAAGAAGCACAGGATGGAAGACGCACTCGAGGCGACCAAGTCTGCCGTCGCCGAGGGGATCCTCCCCGGCGGGGAGGTCTCGCTCATCCGTGCGGCGAAGGCCCTCGAGAGCTTGAAGCTCGACGACCCCGATCAGCAAATCGGCGTCAATGTGCTGAAGAAGGCTCTCGAGGCCCCGCTGAAGCAGCTCGCCGAGAACGCCGGCTACGAGGGGAGCATCGTCGTGGAGAAAGTGAAGTCCCTCGAGAACAATATGGGCTTTGATGTGACCAAGGGGGAGTATGTAGACATGATGAAGGCCGGCATCATTGACCCGACCAAGGTGATCCGATCGGCGGTCCTCAACGCGGTCAGCGTGGCGGGGCTCTTCTTGACGACCGGCGCGCTGGTCGTCACGAAGGAGATCGGTGAGGACAAGGTGCCCACGCCCTCGATGCCCGAATATTAGTGCCTGTTGAATATACGAGCTTGAAACCAAGCCTCGGTGCGTTATAATGCATCGAGGCTTGGATATTTTCTAGGGAGGAGCGATGCGCCCGGTGATCGGTCTGGCGTTAGGCGGTGGAGGAGCGCGCGGCTATGCGCATATCGGCGTCATTCGCACGTTGATTGCGCATCAGGTCCCCATTGATGTCGTCGCTGGGACATCGATGGGCGCGGTCATCGGGGGGGCCTACGCCTGCGGGGTCGATCTCTATAAATTAGAGAAGATCTTGAAGAATCTCGATGTGAACAAGCTCTTGGGGATTCCCGACACGACCCTGCGCGGCATCGAGAGCCTAGCGGGCAAGACCGCTTCGGAGTATCTGTTCAAGAGAGCCGACTGGCGCACCTACGAGCCGGAGCGCCTCACCCGACTCTATGAGTTCTTAAAACTCTTCACCGGTGAGCGGACGTTTGAAGATTTGTCAGTGCCCTTGAGCGTGATCGCCTGCGACATCGACACCGGGGAAGAGATCGTCTTGCGATCGGGGAAGCTCTATCGCGCGATCGCCGCGAGCATGTCCTTTCCCGGAATCCATCCGCCGATCCATCATGACGGGCGGTTCTTAGTAGACGGGGGCTTGGTCAATAAGATCCCCGTGGACGCGGCGGTGGCAATGGGCGCGCAGGTCGTGATCGCCGTGGACGTGGGCGCGTCGCTCAACGCGCGGGTGATGACGAGCTTAGACGTAGTGGTGCAATCGCAGGCGATCACGTCGCGGGAGTTGGTGCGGCTCAAATTGGAGCTGATGCGCCAGCGCCTGGGCGAGAGTTTAGTCGTCATTCGCCCGCGGGTCGACCAGGTTCGCATGTTTGAGCTGAGAGAATTGGACCTTCCCATCCGTGAGGGGGAGCGGGCTACTCTAGCACAGATCGATCTCATCAAAGGGATTATCCAGAAGCGCTCAGAGCTCGCGGAGCCCAAGCCCGTAGCGTGAGAGATTAGAGAGAAAGGGAATCATGGCTGCGCAGAAGAACGTCGTCATCGTCGAGTCGCCGACGAAGGCGCACACGATTGAGAAGTATCTGGGTCGGGATTTCGCTGTGATCTCGACGATGGGGCATATTCGGGATCTGCCCAAGCATCGCTTTGGCGTCAATATCCAAGAGGGCTTTGTCCCGACGTATGAGCCCCTGCCGGAGCGCAAGGAGTCGCTCAAGCGGTTGCGGGCGGCGGTCAAGGGCGCTCAGGAGATCTACGTGGCGACCGACCCCGACCGTGAAGGGGAGGCCATCGCGTGGCATGTTCAAGAGGCGCTCAAGCTGAAAGACCTGCAGCGCATCGAGTTTCACGAGGTTACCAAAGAAGCCGTCCGACGGGCCCTGGAGCACCCGCGTCGGATCGACATGCAGCGCGTGGAAGCACAACAAGCCCGACGCATATTAGATCGCATTGTGGGCTACATGCTCAGCCCGCTGATCTCCAAAAAGATTCGTAGTCGTCTGTCAGCAGGGCGGGTGCAGTCGGTCGCGGTGCGGCTGATCTGCGAGCGCGAGCGCGAGATTCAAAAATTCGTCCCCGAAGAGTATTGGTCTATTACAGCCACGCTGACGCCTCAGGGAGAGCCCTTCCCGTTCGATGCGAAGTTGTGGAAGCGCGTCACCGATGCGGAGAAGCTGAAGATCGCCGACGAGCGCCAAGCGCAAGAGATCCTCAACGAGCTCGAGGGCGCTTCGTGGCAGGTGCTCAAGGTCGAAGAGAGGGAGCAGCGTCGCCACGCGCCGTTGCCGTTCACGACGAGCACTCTTCAGCAAGAAGCTTCGAAGAAGCTCGGCTTCTCCACGAAGAAGACGATGGCCGTCGCCCAAGAATTATACGAGGGCGTGGAGCTGGGCTCGGGGGACGTGACGGGGCTCATTACATACATGCGCACGGACTCGACGCGGGTCGCTGAGGAAGCGCGCTCGTCAGCGCGGGAATTTATCGCAGCTCAGTACGGGAGGGAGTTCGTTCGCACAGGTGGGGAACGCCAGACGAAAAAGACCAACGTGCAAGATGCCCATGAAGCCATCCGCCCCACCGATGTTCACCGTCTGCCCGACGACGTCGCCCCGTATCTCAGCTCTGATCAGCTGAAGCTGTATAGATTGATCTGGCAACGCTTTGTCGCCAGCCAGATGGCTCCGGCGGTCTTCGACGTCGTCTCCGTAGACATTCAAGCGAAAGGCTATCTCTTCCGGGCGACGGGCTCAGTGCTCAAGTTCTCAGGGTGGCTCGCGGTCTACGAAGAGGCTCGCGACGAGGACACCAAGCCCGATGACGAAGAGACCCAGGGCCAGCTGCCCCCGCTGCGCCAGCAGCAGATCTTAGATCTAATCAAGCTGACGCCGAAGCAGCACTTCACCGAGCCGCCGCCGCGCTACACCGAAGCAACGTTAGTCAAAGCGTTAGAAGAGAACGGGATCGGGCGGCCCAGCACCTATGCTCCTACGATCTCGACGATCTTGGAGCGCGGCTACGTCAAGCTGGAGAAGAAGCGCTTCGTCCCAACAGAACTGGGCTTCCTCGTCACCGACGCTTTAGTCAAGCACTTCCCCAAGATCGTTGACGTGGGATTTACGGCGCTCATTGAAGAAGAACTCGATAAAATTGAGGAGGGTCAGCTTGACCGCATCGCGGTCTTGCAGGAGTTTTACAAAGAGTTCGCGAGCGCCTATGAGAAGGCCAAACGCGAGATGGAGTCGCTCAAGCCCAAGCCCATCGAGACCGACGAAGTCTGCCCCGACTGCGGGAGCAAACTCGTGATCCGCACGGGGCGCTACGGGCAGTTCTACTCGTGCTCGGCTTTTCCCAAGTGTCGCTACACGCGCCCCTTGGAGTCAGAAGTCAGCAGTCAGAAGTCAGAGGTCGGAGCAGAGAAGTCCTGTCCCAAGTGTGGGGCGCCGATGGTGCAGCGGCGCGGGCGCTACGGGCCGTTCTATGGGTGCTCGCGCTATCCCGATTGCGACGGCATTGTGAATATCGAGGGCGCGCGCGAAGAGTCACCAGTCCCCTGTCCCAAGTGCGGTGGCAAGCTCATCAAGCGATACGCGCGCAAGGGCGGTCGGAGCTTCTTCGGGTGCGAGCACTATCCCACGTGCGACTTTACGGTGAATCAGACGCCGATCAAGCCGTGTCCCTCGTGCAAAGACGGGGTTCTCGTCGAGAGCCAAGACGGGGAACTCGTCTGCAGCAACAAGCAGTGTGAGCATCGCGAGCCCCTCGGTGCTACAGTGCAATAAAAGAGAAATTCTAGAAGAAGAAGGAGACCACAATGTACAGACCAATTCGCGTGGTGGTTGCTGTCGCTTTCGTCGTTGTAGTGCTCAATCTTTCCGGTGCTCCGCAGGCTGTTTTTAGAGTATTCACCCCGCAGAGCACGATCTTTTCCATGGAGTTCAGCCCTGATGGAAAGCTCTTAGCGACCGGGCAGGGCAACGGCACGATCTATCTGTGGGACTGGACGAGGGGGCAGCCGGTGCGCATCATATCTGAGACGCTGGGGACGGTCTTTGCCCTCTCGTTCAGCCCCGACGGGAAGCGTTTGCTCACGGCCAACGGGGACGGCCAGATCGGCGCGGTGTGGGATCTCCAGACGGGAAGACAAGTGCTGAATCTCGAGGGACATGTCGGCTGGGTGCACTCAGCAGCCTATAGCCCCGACGGGAAATTTCTCGTCACAGGGGCTGAAGACAAAACGGTGCGCGTCTGGGACGCTTCCGACGGACGCTTACTGAGAATCTTGACGGGGCATCGCAGCACGGTCTTCGCCCTCGCGATCAGCCCAGACGGCGCGCTCATTGCTTCCGGAGGGGGAGACGGGGAGATCCGTCTATGGGAGGCGCAGACGGGGGCCTTGCTGGGAATTCTTCCGGTGCGCGTTGCCGCAGTCTTCTCGGTGCACTTTAGCCCTGATGGGAAGCTCCTCGCTTCGACAAGCGGCGACGGCGTCATTCGTCT
Source organism: Candidatus Fraserbacteria bacterium (assembly GCA_037441155.1). Lineage (GTDB taxonomy): Bacteria > Bipolaricaulota > Bipolaricaulia > RBG-16-55-9 > DRXL01 > JANXCC01. The sequence goes on along the minus strand of JBBISQ010000041.1, from coordinate 4,604 downwards.
GTGGGATATCGCTGAGAGAAAGTTAGTCACGGCGAGAGCTGGTCATAAGAATCGCACGCACGCGGTGCGCTTCTCCCCGGACGGAAAGAAGCTCGCTTCAGGGAGCATGGACTGGAGGGTCAAGCTCTGGGAGGTGCCCACGCTCACAGAGCTCCAGACGTTCACCGAGCACGTCGAGTTTGTGCTGGCCGTAGCGTTCTCCCCCGACGGAAGATTCTTAGCCAGCGGCGGCGGGGATTTCAACGTCATCGTGCGGGCATTATCAGAATGAGACTTTTGTCCCAGCGCAGAGTGCCTCATTCCGACACCGTGTGAGACGGGTTACCTCCCCTGGGAGGCTGCTGTGTGCGAGAATACAGATGCGCGGAGGTGATCACGATGGTCCTGCGCAATCGCACACTGAAGCTTGGGCTGCTGATGTTCATCTACAGTCTGCCGGTCGTGGTCGTCTCGTTTGTGCTCTACTGGGCCCGCTGGTAGGAGGGCGCGTCCGAGCTTAGGAAGCCAACTTCTCCTTCAGCACCGTAGCGACGCGCTCGATGGGCACGCGTTCCTGGAGCATCGTGTCGCGGTCACGAATCGTGACCGCGTTGTCCGTCAGCGATTGGACGTCTACAGTGATACAGAAGGGCGTGCCAATCTCGTCCTGACGGCGATATAAGCGCCCGATGGCCGCCGTGTCGTCGTACCAGACGGGAAAATCCTTGCGCAGCTCGTTCGCTAATGATTTGGCTTTCTGGACGATCTCCGGACGGTTGCGCAATAAGGGAAAGACCGCGACTTTGATGGGAGCAAGCTGGGGCTTCAGTCTCAACACGACGCGCTTCTCGCCGCGCACCTCCTCTTCGTGATACGCGTCCAAGAGCACGGCTAAGAAGATACGATCTACTCCGCACGAGGGCTCGATCACATAGGGGATATAATGCTCCTTGGTCTCCTCGTCGAAGTACGATAGTTCTCTCCCAGAGTGCTGGGAATGACGCTTCAAGTCGTAATCAGTACGATTCGCGATCCCCTCGATCTCTGCCCAGCCCTTGCCAGGGAAATCATACTCGATCTCGAACGTCCCCTTGGAGTAGTGCGCTAAATCTTCTTTGGGGAGAGCGCGTGCCCGCACCCTCTCTTTTCGTAAGCCCAAGTCTTCGATGTACCATCTCAGACGCTCTTCGACCCAGTGCTGATGCCACTGTTCGTCGGTGCCGGGTTTCACAAAATATTCGATCTCCATTTGCTCAAATTCTCGATCTCTGAAGATAAAATCCCCCGGCGTGATCTCGTTGCGAAACGCTTTTCCGATCTGAGCGATGCCGAAGGGCAGCTTTTTTCGGGTCGCAATCAAGACGTTCTGAAAGTTCACGAAGATCCCCTGGGCGGTCTCCGGACGCAAATATGTCACCGCGGCGCTCTCTTCTACCGGGCCGACATACGTCTTGAACATCAGGTTGAATCTGCGCACGTCGGTGAATTGCCCCACGGTGCCGCATTCGGGGCAGGTGTTGTTCACAATCGCGTCGGTGCGAAAGCGTTTTTTACAATGCTTACAGTCTATGAGCGGGTCAGTGAACTCTTCGACGTGGCCGCTGGCGACCCACGTCTGGGCGTTCATAATAATAGACGCGTCGAGCCCCACGACGTCTTCCCTCATCTGGACGACGCGCCGCCACCACGACTGTTTAATATTATTTTTCAACTCGACGCCCAAGGGGCCGTAGTCCCAAAAGCCCCCGATGCCCCCATAGATCTCCGAAGACTGGAAGACAAACCCGCGTTGCTTACAGAGCGAGACGATCGTATCAAAACTCCCCATGCAGTCCTCCACGCAATATTTATTTATAGTGTGGGCTATTATAGCGACTCTGCTCGCCACCTGCGAGTTTTTCATCACGTGGCGCGACGGTCAGCATGACGCCCTGGCACGCAGCTGCAGAGATAGCGACGTCTCTCGTCGAGCAGTGCGGGTGAGCTTCCGTTACACGAACACTAGCTTTATGCCCGCTTCAACTGCGCCTTGATCCCGTCCTTGTCAATGCTGAGCGTGAAGATCATCTTGCGCTGTTCTCCGGTCTTCTTCTTGATCTCAAGCGATGCGACAAGATAAAAGCCCGATTCGGTCAGCTCGAGCCGGCTCACATCAATACGGATCACCGCATCGGGGTTCGCGGCGTCCACGCGAATCCCGCGGTCTCTAAACTGAACGCTGAGCTGCCCCAGCACGCCCTCCTGCACAAAGTCCGGAACGTTCTCTATAGGCTCAATGGCGACCGTCTCGATCCCGCGTAACGGGTCTGCCGACGCTTCATAGATCGTCCAGCCGACCACAGCACCGACTATCACCAGCACCGCGACTCCCACAAGCCACCATCGCGCTTGCATCATAGAGACCTCCTTTCAATCCTTGCGCGCTTCGATGATATACGGACTCTGCCTAAGCTTCTCCATAACGCTGTCCAGGTGATCGCCTGAGGGGAGTCGAACGACAAAACCCCTCTGGTGTACTAAGATCAGAATCCCGTTGACGCTCTGCATCAAACTCGTCAGTTCGCGCATCGGCGTGTCGTCGCGAAAGATCACGTGGAGCGTTTGGGGGTATGACTGCACGAGCTGGGGAATGGGATCAGACGGAAGGACTTGCGGCTGTGGCGCTGGCGGGACTTGCTTATGCGAAGGGATGACCGATGCCGTCGGACTGAGTGGCGAGAAGAACGGCGCGGGCTTGAAATAGATTATCCCGACTAAGCCCATAATAATAACAAACTGAGCGAGCATCACCACGCGAGCGAAGGCAGGCACCGGCTCGCGCGCCGGAGAGAGCCGTTGGAGAAAAGTGCTAAGCCGTGAGGGCTCATGACGTAGTTCTGTGACGAGCTGGGCGCAGCGCCGGCACGTCAACAGATGCGCCGTGACCTCTGCGCGATGCCATCTCATTAAATCCCCCGATTGCAAGCCGGCAACGTCAAATCCCCTGCTTCCCTTCAGTCGCCCTGCGATATAGTCCCGCAAGACGCCCTTGCTGGGATGGGAAGAGTACGCGATATCCCCTAGCGGTCTCCCGATGATCTCCCTGAGGTGATCTCGCTCGGACATGGCAACCACCCTTTCAGTATAGCATACGAGCGCACACTTTTGATAGAACGTCACGAAGGCGCATTCTGCGTTGTTAATTCATCGAACGCTTCGTTGATCAGCTTCTCTTGGTAGCTGAAACCCACTTGATGTCCCACAAATTCGTGCATTTCAGCTTGAGTGAGGTGCGTATGGACCAGCTCTTCGCAGTCTATGGGGACTTTGAGATCGGAGATGCGAAAGCCAGCGCGGATGCGCTCGAGCATCCGAGCGCGTCGCGCTGGATCTATCAGCCCTCCGCAGGTGATGCAGTGTGGCCCTCGTTGGTGATCGGTCTCTGTATCAAGGGCAAGCCCATCATCGGGGCCGGCGCCGCCGTGGCTGAGCCGATAGAGCAGATACGCTGAGAGATTTTCGGGATTGCGGGCGCGCTGCTTGGCGCGAGCAAAGGCTTGAAAGCGCCGCGTGATCGCGTAGTCTTTCACCTCGCCGCCCTTGAGGATAAATTCCCAGCGGCGCAGCGCGTCCCAGTCGAGATCGGTCTCGCAGAGCGCGATCTCGTAGACGCACGAGCGAAAGACGGCAATCGCAAGTTGCGTCGGCTCGATTGTGTCGGACATAGCCGTTTGCTCCAATTGTACGTGGTCTGGAGAGATTTGTCGAATTATAATTGGACTGTCATGGAAAGAGTCTTAGAGTCTGTCCGGCGTGTGGTTGAGGAGGCTAGGCACGTTACTATTGATGAAAAGAGTGTGCGCGCCAGGGCTCACATGTTCAGGGAGCAATCGCTGAGCCTTGTCTGGGACGGGCTGCACTTTCGCGACGGGACGGCGCGCACGGTGCAGTATCTCTTTGTGCTGGACTCTGTAAATTTTTGTTTCTGGCCGGAGCCACGCTGGCGGTATCGTGGGCACGACGGGTATATCGCGCTCGCGACAGCTCTCAAGGACGCTGTTGAGCGCGGTGAAAGTATTTTAGATGCGGCGTTTCTCGCTCGCATATCGAGAGAAGAGCTTCAAGGGATTCTCGATGGGGAGAACGAAATTCCGTTGCTTGATGAGCGAGTGAAGGTCTTGCGCGAGGCCGGGGCAGTCTTACGAGAGAAGTATGCTGGACAAGCATCGAAGCTCGTCGAGTCTGCTCAGCAATCAGCTGTGCGCTTGGTTGAATTGCTCGCGAGAGATTTTTCGAGCTTTCGCGATGAAGCAAGTTATCACGGGCGCACGGTCTATTTCTACAAGCGGGCTCAGATCTTGTGCGCTGATCTCTATGGGGCTTTTAGAGGCAGAAGCTGGGGGGAGTTTTCAGATATAGATGAGCTGACGGCATTTGCGGACTATAAAGTGCCGCAGGTCTTGCGCCATCTTGGGATTCTGCGCTACAGCCCGGAGCTTGCCGCCACGATTGACCGTCGAGAGGAGCTTATAGCGGGCAGTGAGGAAGAGATCGAGATTCGCGCTAGTACGATCTGGGCGGTAGAATTACTGAAACAAGAGCTAGAAAAGCTTGGTCGTTCGCTGCGCAGCTTTGAGATCGATTGG
>JBBISQ010000040.1:0-15863 GCA_037441155.1 Candidatus Fraserbacteria bacterium | reverse complement strand
CACGTGCTCGTCAACGGTCAGATCATAGACAAACCCGGCGCCCAAGTTCTCGTTAATGCCCCCATCACAGTCAAAGAGCAGCCGCGCTACGTCAGCCAGGGCGGCCTCAAGCTCGAGAAAGCTTTGAACACTTTTCAGATCAATGTTAGTGAAAAGATCTGTCTTGATGTCGGCGCTTCCACCGGCGGGTTCACCGACTGTCTGCTCCAGCACGGGGCCAAAAGAGTCTACGCCGTCGACGTGGGCAAGGGACAGTTAGATTGGAAGCTGCGCACCGACCCTCGAGTGATCGTCCTAGAGGAGCTCAACGCTCGGTACCTCACACCCGACCAGATCGGCGAACCCGTTGACATCGCGACCGTTGACGTCTCATTTATATCGCTGCGATTGATCGTGCCCCCGCTCAGGGAGATCGTCACGCCCAAGGGCGATCTGATCTGTCTGGTCAAGCCCCAATTTGAAGCGGGCAGAGAGCACGTGCGGCGCGGCGGCGTCGTCACAGACCCTCTCACCCATCAGCGCGTCTTGGAAGACCTTGCGCGCTTCTTCACAGATCAGCTAAAACTCTCGATCATGAACGCGACCTTCTCCCCCATCAAAGGTCCCGCAGGGAATATCGAGTTTTTTATGCACATTCGCAACGAGCCGTCCCACGGAGTGCCCATCGACTGGGCGCGACTGGTCGAACAAGCCCACAAAGCATTATAATAGCCCTATGGCCCAGCTCGTCTTCGACATCGAGACCGTGGGAATGCCGCTAGAATCTTTCGACGAAGCCCAGCAACAGTATCTTCTGGAATGGGCAGAGCGCGAAGAGACGCCTGAACTTCAACAACGCAAGCGCGAGGAGATCATGAGTCAGCTCAATCTCTCCCCGTTCACAGCACAGGTCGTCGCCATCGGGATGCTCAATATCGAGAGCCGCAAAGGGCGCGTCTACTACCAAGCCCCGACGAAAGAGTCCTGGCGCTCCGAAGATGATCTCATCGAGTACGAGTCGGACAGCGAAACTGAGATTCTGAAAAGATTTTGGGAGGACGTGCGCTCGTACAAACAGTTCATCACGTTCAATGGGCGGAGCTTCGATTGCCCATTTTTGCTGCTGCGCTCAGCTCTTTTGGGCATCAAGCCCAGTCGCAATCTCATGCCCTCGCGCTTCGGCTCCGAGCATGTTGATCTGTTAGATCAATTGACGTTCTATGGCGTGACCCGGCGGTTCTCTCTCGATTTTTATTGTAGAGCGTTCGGAATAGCAAGCCCCAAAGGACGATTCTCCGGGCCGCAGATGAACGCGCTCTTCGCTGCGGGCAAGTACCGCGAGATCGCAGAGTATTGTTTTGATGACGTGCGCGCGACCGCTGAGCTCTATCGGCGCTGGCGCGAGCTTTTGAGCTTTGAAGACAAAGCAAGCTAACAGAATGCTGATCGTTGGGGTAGCGGGCGGCATTGCTACCGGTAAGAGTCTCGTCACGCACGAAGCCGCGAAGCTCCCCGGTGTTGCTGTCATTGATGCCGACAAGATCGCCTGGGAGACGTATAGAAAGAACACAGAGACCTACAGGAAGCTCGTGGCGCGCTTCGGGGAGCAGATTCTTTCTGAAGATGGCGAGATTGATCGTAAGAAATTAGGTGCGCTCGTCTTCTCCGATCCGTCGGCGCGGGAGTTCGTGAACGCGACGGTGCATCCGGCTGTCCAAGAAGCGCTGGAGAAGATAGCCGAAGCCCATCGCGCTCAGGGGACAAAGCTCTTAGTGATAGAAGCCGCCCTGCTGCTCGAATCACCCCACGTGCAGCGCGATTTTTTCGATTATGTTATTGTGGTGAGCGCCTCGCGCGAGGCGCAGATTCAGCGATTGCTCGCCCGGAGCAACCTCTCTCCTGAAGAAGCGCGCCGTCGCGTCGAAGCCCAAACCCCTCACGAGCTGCTTGCCCCCAGAGCTGACTTCGTGCTCGACACGTCTGGGACTATTGAAGAGACGCGACAGCGCGCGCGACAGCTCTTTGAAGGGCTCTTACAGCGCGCTGTGTAATCCCCATCACACGCCCTTGTCCCCAGAAAAAGTCTTGGGTTCACGCGTCCGAAGCAGACAGGGCTCCTCTCTTTCTCCTTGTCGGGCTTGTATACTTCAGCCATCTTCTAAACATTGGCGGAAACCTCCGATCAGCAGCCCCCTGGCTCACGCACGGCCGGGGGGTCGCTCTTTTTGGCCCTCCCTCCCATCCCCTCTCCGAGGGAGAAGGGGAGCTTCTGTCCCTCGAAAGGGTGTCGGACTTCGTCACGAAAGAGGGCTTTTCTCATTCCGGCTCAGCTTCGATTTGCATAAGATAAGCGCGCTATGAAGAAGACCAAGCGGGCACAACGCTGGAGCGTCCTCCTGCTCATCTTCGGGACGGCTGTGCTGATGGGGTGGTCTGTCTCCCGCCCCATGCCCCAGCAGTTCCCCCCCTTGCCGCCAGGGATCGCTCTTGCGAAGCTGACTGCACGTCCGCAGCCCCACGGCCCCTTCGACGGTGGGGACGGCTCGGACTTCATCGACCCGCTGCGCTTCCCCGCTCGACTCCCGGCCGAAAAAAGAAGAGTAAGTCAGTTAGACAGTTTAACAGTGCGTGCTCAGACAGAAGAAGCGCCGGCTATTATTATTGGACGGGCCATCCGTCTAGAGCCGTCGGGTGCGCTCACCGTCCCTCACTCCGGGCGAATTGAATTCACTGCAACTCTTGTCAATATTCAAGCGAGCGACTGGCGGGTCATCGGCGAGCTGTATATCACCAAAGGGGATGGCACGAGCGAAAAGCTCTTTGGCCCACGGGCCATTCGCCTCGGGCGCGCTCAGACGCTGCGCCTGCCCGTGGGCTTTGCTGCCACTCGCTTTCCCCCAGGCCCAACGCAGTTCATTGCCCTTGTGAAAGACCAAGCCGGTCAAGTCATCGACCGAGCGGTACTCACCTTCACCATCGAGCCCGGACAGTGACGCTCAGCTCCGAGCTGCTTCCAGCTCCGGGTCGGCTTTGGAGACCAACCCCCAGGCTTCAGCTTGCTTCGACCACGGGCGCGCCCGTGCCCCTTCGACCGGACTGCACGTCGTGGAAAGCCCACAGAGAGGCGATGCCTCCATCTCATAGTGGAGCACGTGTTTGAGCGCCCGCTCGAGACGCTTCTTAAACTCTGGAGTTGCTGGCCCGTGCTCCCGCTCGACCTCTCCAAGGGCTGCTTCCGTTAGGCGTTGTAGAAAGAGCTCGATCCCTATGCCGTCACGCAACCGAAAGCCTGCCATCGCTCCTCCTTTCTCGTCTCACTCTAGCCCCGTGGGCGCCTGACAACAACATCATTCATCATATTTGAATCTGCTTCAGATCACGTCGGGCCCCAAGATATGACGAAGAGCAGTCTTTCGCCTGGCTTAGATCATTGAGCATCTGGCCCCAACGGCATTAGGATGGTCGTGACGGGAGTTGATCCCCATGACCGAAGTGCGGTTTCACGGACGGGGCGGGCAAGGGGCAGTCGTCGCTTCGGAGATTTTAGCCGCAGCTCTCTTCAAAGAGGGCAAATTCGTTCAGGCTTTTCCAGCGTTCGGAGTGGAGCGCCGCGGCGCTCCCGTGATGGCCTTCTTGCGCTTCGACTCCCTCCCCATCCGACGACGCTGCCAAATCTACGAGCCAGATCACGTGGTCGTCCTCGACCCGACGCTCTTATTAGCAGTAGACGTCACGGCGGGACTGAAGCCCGATGGGTCTATTCTGATCAACAGCGAAGCGCCTCCGGAGAGCTTTTCGGCTTTACAGAGATTTCTCGTCGCGACGGTGCCCGCTGGGGAGATCGCCGTCGCTCATAACTTGGGCACGCGCACCAATCCCATCGTCAACACGGCGATCTTAGGGGCGTTCACACGCCTGACGGGGTTTGTAAGCTTAGAGACGCTTCTTGAAGCCATTGCCGAAAAGATCCCAGGACGCCAGCGTGAGCGCAACCAAGCCGCTGCCCGCGCAGCCTACGAGTGCGTTCGAATCACTCAGACCCTCGAAAGGAGCAGACTATGAGAAAGCCCATCGTCTTCACGAGCGAGCAGGAGATGCCGCCGATGGCCGTCTCGCTGGCCGATATGGGGCATAACCGAACGGGGAGCTGGCGGTATCTGCGCCCGGTCTACAGCGAAAAACTCGCGCCATGCAAAAACGCCTGCCCCTTGGGCAACGACATCCCTAGAATCCTCTCGCTCGTCTCTGAGGGGCACTATGAGGACGCGTGGCGGCTCTTCAGAGAGACTTCGCCCTTGCCGGGGGTCTGCGGCCGAGTCTGCTATCACCCCTGCGAGAGCTTCTGCAACCGAAAGAATTTCGACGAAGCCCTCTCGATCGCTGCTATAGAATGGTTTGTCGCCGATGCCTGCTTTGATCTCGAAGACGCTATTCCGGAGCGCCCACACCGATCTGAGAGGGTCGCTGTTGTCGGTTCTGGGCCGGCAGGGCTGGCGTGCGCGTATTTTTTGGCCAAAGACGGCTACGCCGTGACGGTCTTTGAGGCTGCCAGCCAGCCCGGCGGTATGCTGCGCTTAGGAATTCCCCACTATCGGCTCCCTCGCGAGGTCTTAGATCGCGAGATCGAGCTGATCGCCCGCTGGGGTGTGGAGTTTCGCACCAACACGAAGATCGGCCAAGACATAGAGATAGAGACGCTCTGGGAGCAGCATGATGCTCTCTTCATCGCGACGGGAGCGCATCGCAGTCGCGCGCTCAACATCCCCGGCGAAGAGCTGGCCCTGACGGGGCTGGAGTTTCTGAAGGCCGTCAACACTGGGAAGCCCCCAGAGATCGGAAAGAGGGTCTTAGTCATTGGCGGGGGCAATACAGCCATGGACTGCGCCCGTACCGCCCTCAGGTTGGGAGCGCAGCCCGTCGTCGTCTACCGGCGCACCCGCGAGGAGATGCCCGCCATCGTCGAAGAGATCGAAGAAGCCGAGCACGAAGGGGTGCAGTTTGAGTTTCTCGCTGCACCCGTTGCTATTCACGATCTCCACGGGAAGCTCGAGGTGCAGGCTATTCGCATGCGGCTCGGCGAGCCCGACACGAGCGGGCGACGGCGGCCAATTCCCATCCCCGGCTCCGATTTCATCCTGCGCGCCGACACCGTGCTCACGGCCGTGGGGGAGGAGCCCGATCTGTCGTTCTTAGCTGAGCACCTTGAGACGAGCGAAGGGATCGTGATCGAACGGGCCCAAGGGCTGCTCGAGCGCGCGGGGATCTTCATCGGTGGGGATGCTCAGTCTGGCCCCAGCACCGTCGCCCAAGCGATGCGCTCCGGCAAAGAAGCCGCACAAGCTATCAAGAGCTTCTTGCAGGGCCAACGCAAACCGAAGTCGCTCAAGCTCGAAGAAGCGCTGCGCGTCAACTTCAGCTACTTCACACATAAGCCGAGAGTCCCAACCCCCCAGCTGCCCGTTGCCGAGAGAATCTCAAGCTTTGCAGAGACGAAGCGTCCGATCTCTGCTGAACAGGCGCGCGCTGAAGCACGTCGCTGCTTCTCCTGCGGGGTCTGCAATCTCTGTGATAACTGCTGGGTCTTCTGCCCCGACGCGGCCATCACCCGAGTGAACGGCTCCTATGAAGTGAACTATGACTTCTGCAAGGGGTGCGGGATCTGCGCCGAGGAGTGTCCGCGCAACGTGATCTCATTGATTGAGGAGGAGCTATGACGCCCACGCTCACCGGAACCAAGAAGGTCGTCACGGGCAATCACGCCGTCTCCTACGGGGCGCTGCTGGCGCGGGTGCAAGTGATCTCAGCTTATCCCATCACACCACAGACCCAGATCGTTGAACTGTTGAGCGAGTTCTGCGCCACCGGAGCCCTGCGCGCCAAGTTCATCAAAGTCGAGTCGGAGCACTCCGCCATGGCCGCGCTCATCGGGGCATCGAGCGCCGGAGCGAGAACCTTTACAGCGACAAGCGCCCATGGGCTCGCCCTCATGCACGAGATGCTCCACTGGGCTGCCGGAGCGAGACTCCCCATCGTCATGGCCAACGTCAATCGCGCTATGGGCCCGCCGTGGTCCGTCTGGACCGATCAGAACGACAGCTTATCTCAGCGCGACACCGGCTGGATGCAAGTCTACTGCGAGAGCAACCAAGAGGTCTTGGACACTGTCCTGCAAGCGTACAAGGTCGCCGAAAAAGTCTTGATGCCCGCCATGCTCGTGCTCGACGCCTTCGTGCTCTCGCACACTGCTGAGCCGATCGAGATTCCCGATCAAAAATTAGTAGATGAGTATCTTCCGCCGTATCGGCCCATTTATAAGCTCGACGTGAACGACCCGCGCTCGTTCGGGGCGCTCGCTCCGCCTGATGTCTATATGGAGCTGCGCTACAAGATGCACCAAGCCATGGAAGAAGCCCTCACGGAGTGGGCGCACGCTGATGAAGAGTTCTCTGAGCTTTTTGGGCGGCGCTATGGGAGTATCGAGCCCTATCGCGCCGACGACGCCGATCTTATTGTCGTGACCTCGGGGACGGTCACGAGCACAGCTCGTGAAGTCATTGACGAGTTGCGTGCGCAGGGCCGCCGGGTCGGGCTGCTCAAGGTTCGACTGTTCAGGCCATTCCCAGCCCAGCTCGTGCGAGCGGCTCTCGCAGGCGCCAAGAAGATCGCAGTGATAGATAGAAACATCAGTTTTGGCATGGGGGGGATCTTCGCCCAAGAGATTAAATCAGCGCTCTATAACGCCCCCGAGCGGCCGCCGATCTTCGGGTTCATTGCGGGCTTGGGAGGGCGAGATATCACCCCAACGGTCATCCGCGAGATCATCGACTACACCGAGAGCCACGACGAGCCCGAAGACTTAATCTGGGTGGGGGTGAAACGATGAAGAATTTTACGCTGCCATCCGAAGAATTGATGGGCTCAGGGCATTTGGGGTGTCAAGGCTGTGGCGGCGCTCTGGCCATGCGCTACGCCCTCAAAGCCGTGGGCGATCATACGATCGTCGTCATTCCCGCGTGCTGCTGGACGATCATCGCCGGGCCGTTTCCGTATACGTCTCTGAAGGTCCCAGTGCTGCACACGGCGTTCGAGACGGCGGCGGTCGCGGCTTCCGGCGTGCGCGCGGCTCTCGATATCCAGGGCGATACGGAAACAACCGTGCTCGCCTGGGCCGGCGACGGCGGCACTTTCGATATCGGGTTGCAATCGCTCTCTGGAGCTGCCGAGCGCAACGAGAATATTATCTATATCTGTTATGACAACGAAGCGTACATGAACACGGGCATCCAGCGCAGCGGCGCCACCCCCTTCTTAGCGTGGACGACGACCACCCCAGAAAAGACCCCAAAGGCCGAACCGAAGAAAGATATCATGGCCATCATGGTCGCGCATCGCATCCCGTACGCAGCGACCGCGACCATCGCTTACCCAGATGACTTCATTCGCAAGGTCCAGCGGGCCAAGAGCATCTACGGCACAAAATTCTTGCACGTGCTGGCGCCCTGTCCGCCGGGGTGGAAGGCCTCGTCGGAATGGGCGGTCAAGCTCTCGCGTCTGGCGGTGCAGACGCGGGCCTTCCCCCTCTACGAAGTTGAAGATGGGGAGCGCTACACGCTCAACGCTCCTAACCCCGATGAACCGGCCATCCCCGTGAGCGAGTATCTCAAGCTGCAGGGGCGGTTTGGCCATCTGACAGAGCAGGACGTCCAAACGATCCAAGAGATCACAGAGAGACGATGGCAGAAACTGCTGCGCCTGGTGAGCGAGTCGTCATGACCAAGGTCTTGATGTCGGGCAACGAGGCGATCGCTCGTGGGGCCTGGGAGGCGGGGGTGCGCGTGGGCTGCGGCTACCCCGGCACCCCCAGCACCGAGATCTTAGAAGCCCTCGCCCGATACCCCGAAGTCGAGTGCGAATGGTCTACCAACGAGAAGGTCGCGCTCGAAGTGGCCGTCGGTGCTGCTATAGCCGGCGGGCGCGCCATCGCCACAATGAAGCACGTGGGGCTCAACGTCGCAGCAGATCCGCTCTTCTCTGTCGCATATATGGGCGTCAACGCCGGGCTGGTCATCGTCTCCGCTGACGACCCTGGGATGCACTCCTCCCAGAATGAACAAGACAATAGACTGCTCGCGCGTGCCGCTCGCGTCGCCCTCCTTGAGCCCGCTACCCCACAAGAGTGCAAAGAGTTCGCGCTCGCGGCGTTTGAGATCTCCGAGCGCTATGATACGCCCGTCTTGTTGAGGACGACGACGCGCATCTCCCACGGCAAGGGCCTGGTCACGCTGGGGGAGCGCCGCGACATTCCCAGAAGGCCCTATCGCAAGAACGTGCAAAAGAACGTGGTGCTCCCGGCGCACGGACGCGTCCGACATCAGCTCATAGAGACCCAACGGATCCCCGCACTCGAACGGGAAGCCGAGCGCTGGGCCCAAGTCTTTGAGGGCTCCGACGACCTCGCTCTTATCACGTCTGGAGCGGCGTTCCTCTACGCCCGTGAAGCCTTTCCCCATGCGACTATTCTCAAACTAGGCATGACCCATCCCCTGCCCAGAGAACTGATAAAAAGCTTTGCCCAGGGCAAGAAGCGCATCGTCGTCATCGAGGAGCTTGAGCCGTATTTGGCTGAGCAGGTCCGTGCCTTGGGGATTGCTATCGAAGAGATCCACCTCCCGCGTTTTGGCGAGCTGTCGGTTGGGCTGGTGCGGCAGGCGGTGGAGCGTCGCGCACCGAGCGCCCGCGACGGGGCCACCCCTCCCCCCGTCACGCTCCCGCCCCTGCCGCCACGCCCACCGATTCTCTGTGCCGGCTGCATGCACCGAGGAGTCTTCTACGTGCTCAAACAGTTAGACGCTATCGTCTCAGGAGACATCGGCTGCTACACCCTGGGTGCACTCGCCCCGCTCGACGCTATGGACACGTGCATGAACATGGGCGCTTCTCTCGCCATGGCCCACGGCATGGCCAAGATCTTCTCCGCAGAAGAAAAGAAGAGACTCGTCGCGGTCATCGGCGACTCCACGTTCTATCACTCTGGAGTCCCAGCCCTGATAGATATTCTGTATAACGGCGGCCAGACCGTCACTATTATTTTGGACAATCACACGACGGCCATGACCGGCCATCAAGAGCACCCCGGCACGGGGCGCACCATCAAGGGCGAACCGGCCCCAGTGATCGAGCTCGAATCGCTCGCCAAGGGCCTAGGGATTAAGCACGTGCAGCGCGTTGACCCGTATGATCTTCTCGCGGCCTGGCGCACCGTAGACGCAGCGCTCCACCGCCAAGAGCCGTCGGTGATCATTGCCGACGCGCCCTGCGTGCTCAAGGAGAAGCGCCGCTTCGGCGAGATCGTCTCTGTAGATCACACCAAGTGCACGGAGTGCTTCGCATGCACGGAGCTGGGCTGCCCCGCTATTGAGATCCGTGACGGGCACATCGAAATTAATAAATTGCTCTGTATCGCGTGCACCCACTGTCAGCAAGTCTGCGCCGACTGCAACGCCGGGATTGACATTCCCCAAGTGCTCGAGCTTGTCCATCAGAAGCGCTACGCCGACGCTTTTAAAGTTTTAATACGAGCCAATCCCTTCCCAGCGGTCGCCGGGCGGGTCTGTCCGCACCCGTGCGATCACGAAGTCAATGCCCTCGGCTGGCCCCAAGAGAAGCTCTACGCCCAACGCTACCCAGACTTAACAGAAGAGTTCCCCACGCCGGGGCATCCGGCCAAGCTCTCCGTGCGCGACGTCGAACGATTCTTAGGCGACTACGGGATCGAGAACTTCTCCGGAGCCGAGTTCAAGCCACCACAAGAGCGCCCGGAGAGAATCGCTATTATTGGCTCTGGGCCAGCAGGGTTATCAGCGGCGTTCTATCTCAGGCGACGTGGCTTTCGCGTCACAGTTTTAGAAGCGTTTGAAAGACCCGGGGGCATGATGCGCTACGGGATCCCCGCGTTCCGACTCCCCAAAGAGATCGTAGATCGCGAGATCGATCGGCTCTTGATGATGGGCGTTGAGATCCAATGCAATGTGACGGTGGGGCGCGACATCAGCTTCTCTGAGCTTCAGAGAGAGCACGACGCTGTGGTCATCGCCGTGGGAGACTCGGCCCCGCAAGAGCTGGAGCTCGAGGGCACAAGCGATATCCGGGAGGGACTGCTCTATGGTGTAGACTTTCTGCGGCGCGTCAATCGCGGCCAGGAGGTGCGAGTCGGGCGCAGGGTCGCGGTCATTGGCGGAGGGAACACTGCGATTGATTGCGCCCGCTCGGCCAAGCGCTTAGGAGCCGAGGTGACCGTCTACTACCGTCGCACCGTAGCCGAGATGCCTGCCATCCGTGAGGAGATCGACGAGGCGATCTTAGAGGGAATTCGCTTTGAGTTTCAGGCGAGTCCCATCAGGGTGACGGTGCAAGACGGGCGCGTCGTGGGGCTCGATCTCATTCGGATGCAGCCGGGCCCACTGGACAGAGACGGGCGTCGTCGGCCTGTGCCCGTCCCCAACAGCGAATTCTCTGTCGAGACCGATACGGTCATATTAGCTATTGGCGAGCGGGCTGATCTTGAGTTTCTGAGGGGGACCGGCGTGCAGTTCGCCCACAAGATTCGCACAGCGTTTACGGGGGCAGCATCACAGTCTGGGGTCTTTGCGTGTGGGGACGTCGCGTTCGGCTATGGCACCGTGACGCAGAGCATTGCCACGGGGCGGCGCGTCGCCAGCACTGTAACTGTCTATTTGCAACGAAAGGGGGCACACCGATGAGCAGTGATACCGTCACCAATATCGTCTTAGTCGGGGTAGGTGGCCAGGGGTCGGTGCTGGCAGGGCAGATCATCGCGCGGGTGGCCACGCTCGCGGGGCTCGCCGTAGCGACCTCAGAAGTGCACGGTATGGCCCAGCGCGGCGGCTCTGTGCTGTCTACTGTGCGCTACGGCAAAGAGGTGCTCTCCCCTGCGGTGCCCGAGGGCGCTGCCGACGTCCTGCTCGCCTTTGAAAAATTAGAAGCCCTGCGCTATTTAAATTATCTGAAAGTTGACGGCTTAGCTCTCGTCAACGATCAACGCATCGTGCCCAGCGTCGAGTCGCTCAAGCTCGCCCCCTATCCCGATGACAACACTATAGAAGAGACCCTGCGCCGCCGCACGGAACACGTGCTGATCGTGCCCGGACTGGAGATCGCGCAGCAGCTAGGCAACCCAGCGCTCGCCAACACGGTCATGCTCGGCGTGCTCTCGACTCTTCTCGATCTCCCTCACGCGGAGTGGCGCCAGGCGATCACCGAGCTTGTCCCCCCTCAGACCCTTGAACTGAATCTCTTGGCGTTCGCCGAGGGGGCTCTCTGGGCCAAGAAGGCTGCCTCCCTCAGCTATTGACATGCTCACATCTGGACACTGCTCCCGTCATGTGCTAATATAAAAAAGACCGTGTGAAAGGAGGCCGTATTATGCCGTTCTCGTTACCGCCATTGCCGTACCCATACGACGCGCTGGAGCCGCACATCGACAAGCTCACCATGGAGATCCATCATACGAAGCACCACGCCGCGTATGTGAACAATCTCAATAAAGCGTTAGAGTCTGCTCCAGAGCTGGCCAACAAGAGTTTAGAAGAGCTCTTAGCCAACAATTGCGCTCTTGTTCCGGAGAAGATCCGCACCGCGGTGCGCAACCACGGCGGCGGGCATATCAATCACTCGCTCTTCTGGGAGATCATGGGCCCCGGCGGCCAGCCCTCGGGCAAGCTCGCCGATGCGATCACTCAGACTTTCGGGAGCTTCGAGAAATTCAAAGAGAAGTTTACGGAAGCCGCGTTAGGGCGCTTCGGCTCCGGCTGGGCCTGGCTCGTCTACACTCCTGACAAAAAACTCGAAGTCTACTCGACTCCCAACCAAGACAGCCCCCTGATGGAAGGCAAGACCCCCATCTTGGGGATCGACGTCTGGGAGCACGCGTATTATCTCAAATATCAATATCGTCGCGCCGACTACGTCCAAGCGTGGTGGAACGTGGTCAACTGGGCTGCTGTCGAAAAACGCTTCACTTCCATTTGATGGTGCAGCCCACGGGCTGGGTGTCTTTCAGCCCAGGGTCTTTGCCGGCGAGCACGGCATCGAGCGCGTCTTGAAAGTATCGCTTCGTGACCTTGGTGGGGTCTTGGGGGCTGTCATCAATTGTGCCGTGGTAGCGGAGCTTCATCGCGGCATCAAAGAGAAAGATTTCTGGGGTGCGCTGCGCCCCATACGCTTTAGCGATCTGTTGGGTCTCGTCGTGCAGATACGGGAAGGGATAGCCCTTCTCGCGCGCTCGTGTCACCATGTTATCGAAGCTGTCTTCGGGGTATTTGGTCGGGTCGTTGGCGTTGATGAGCAGAAACTGCACGCCCTTGGGCTCGTACTCTTTCGCGAGCGCGATCATGCGATCCTCGTAGGCTTTGACGTAGGGGCAGTGATTGCAGCTGAAGATCACAGCGATGGCTTTTTTGTTCTTATAATCTGAGAGCTTATAGATTCTGCCGTCTACGCCCTTCAGTTGGAAATCTGGGGCTTGGTCGCCATACTTGAGCATGAGAGATCACCTCGTTGAGCAATTATAACTGTAATTGTGAGCTTACTCAATTATTGGCTCTTAATGTTTTGTTCCAAGATCTTTTGAATGAGCGGCTTCACCTTCGGCAAGTCTTCCTCGATCGTTTTCCAAACTAGACGATGATTCACGCCAAAATAAAAGTGAATTAATCTGTCACGCATTCCGGCCATCTCCTTCCAAGGCACTTCGGGATACGTTTTGCGGATCTCTTCGGGGAGTTGCTTCACTGCCTCACCGATGATCTCGAATTTCCTGATGACCGCGCTGGCTGTCTTGTCATCAGCCTTGAACGCTTGCAAGTCCATCCCCGCCACGAATTGCTCAATGCTCTCCATCGCTCCTAAAATATCTTTGAGATAGAGCCGATAGTCCCTCATATCGTTACGGTCTCTCTGAGAACGGATTCGCGCAGCTCAACCCGGAGCGAATCCTTTGTGACAATATCTACGCGGCGCTGCAACCTCTCCTCAAGGAAGTTCGCTAATCTCACCAAATCAAACAAGCTCGCATCTTCCGTGAAATCCACGAGAATATCAACATCGCTCGCCTCGTGCTGCTCCCCCCGCACAAACGAGCCAAAGAGCCCAAGCTCTCGAACTTTATAGTGCGCTTGCAGCTCCGGCTTGAGCGCCTTCAGCTTCTGCACAATCTCTTCCCTAGTCATGTCATCACAGTCTACCCGGACTTCAGCCCTCGGACAAATCGCTCCCTGGACGAGCCAACCTATCGCGTGCTACAATAGTGCGGATATGTCTGTGAATAAGCCCACGATCACTATCGAATACTGCGACGAGTGCATGTACCTGAAGCCGGCACTCGAAGCGGCTCAGAAGATCTTAGAGGCCCACGCCGACCAGCTCGAAGCCGTCACCCTCAAGCCCGGTCATGACGGGGTCTTCCGCGTCACGGCTCATGATGCTCTGCTCATCGAGATGGGCGACGAGGGCCTGCCCAACGCCGAACAAGTCGCGCACGCGGTCAGTCAATTCTTAAAGGAGCAGCCCTCATGAAGACCAAACGCGGCCTGTTCCTAGGACGCTTCCAACCCTATCACAACGGCCACCACGCCGTCATCAGACAGATCTGCGAGAGCGGAGAGATCGACGAATTGATTATCGCCATCGGCTCCGCTCAAGAGAGCCATACCCTCAAAGACCCATTCACCGCCGGCGAACGAATCATGATGATCACCAAAGCACTCGAAGACTTAAAACCCCCAATCACGACGTACATCCTGCCCATTGAAGACATCGCGCGCAATTCGCTCTATGTGGAGCACATTCGCAGCTTGACCCCGCCGTTCGAGATCGTCTACTCCAATAACTCTTTAGTGCAGCGGCTCTTTGCCGAGCGCGGGGTCACCGTGCGCCCGCTCCCGTACGTCGAGCGCGCCCAGTGGGACGGCACAAAGATTCGAGAATTGATGCTCCGTGGATCGGAGTGGAAGGCGTATGTGCCGCCCGTCGTCGCCCGCGTGATCGAGGAGATCGGCGGCGTGGAGCGCCTCCGACACATCCACAAGACCGATAAGCACCCCGCACCATGACGCTCAACATCCCCGTCAAAGAGAACAAGAAGCTCGAAGCCGTCGTCGCCCGCATCAACGAGAACGTCACCCTGAATACGTATTGGTCCTGCTCCAACATCAACGCTATTGACAGATTGGGGATCAACGATCACGGCCCGGTGCACGTTAGGATCGTCGCCAATCTCGCTCTGAAGATCTTGCGGATGCTCTTAGAAGCTGGCGTGCAGCCCAGCGTCGAAAAAGATCACAAGCTGACGAGAGACGACGCCGAGGTCATCGTCGTGCTTGGGGCGTGCTTGCACGATATCGGGCATATCGTGCACCGCACGGATCACGAGCCGTTCTCGGTCGCTCTCGCGGCGGATTTGCTGCCCGATCTGTTGAGAGATATCTATGGCGAGCGCGAGCGGGCTATTATCACGGCGGAAGTGCTGCACGCGGTCTACGCCCACGAGACGGAGGTCGAGCCGCTCACAGTCGAAGCTGGGGTCGTCAAGATCGCTGATGCTTTAGACATGGAAGAGGGGCGAGCGCGTATTCCGTTCAAGGCCGGCTCGGCGACCATCCACGCCGTCTCGGCATTAGCCATTGAAGACGTGCAGTTGCGCAAGGGTGAAAAGCGCCCCATCTGTATTGCAATAAAGATGTCCAACTCGGCGGGGATCTTTCAGATAGATAATCTCTTGAAAGAGAAGCTCCAGCATTCTGGGCTAGTAGAGTATTTTGAGATTCGCGCGGAGATCGCTGGGGAGGAGAAAAAACTGATCGAGCGCTACGAGCTCTGATCAATCTTCGTCAGCCCCATATCCAATCGTTCTGGGGAGAGAATTCCCCCAGAGACGACCATCTTCAACGCCTCGTCCACGGGGATCGCAGTCGGCTGCACGCTCTCTTTGGGGAGAAATTGCAAGAACCCCGACGTAGGATTCGGCGTCGTCGGCACATAGACCCGCACCCACTCCCGCCCGTCACCCATCTGGATCGTGCCCACTTGGAAGGCTATCGTCCACAGCCCCTTGGAGGGAAATTCAATCAGAACGACCCGCTGAAATGACTTCTCTTGCGGCTGAGAGAGCGTGCGGACGACCTGCCGGGCAGCATTGTAGATGCTGTTGACGATGGGCATCTTCTGCAGCACCGACTCCCAAAACTCCAAAAATCTTCGGCCTAACATATTGGCCGCCAAGACGCCCGTGATATAAAGAGCCAACAGCGTCAGCACCAGCCCGACCCCTGAGGGCAGCTCCCACCCGACTGTATATCTTAACACAGCGTTGAGCAGCGAGCGCAGCGGGCCGTCCAAGAGATTGTAGAGCAGCTGCAAGACCCAGATAGTCAGTATAACGGGCACGACGAAGACCACGCCCGTCAGCATCCGCGAATAGATATGGTGCCAGATGCGCCGTGAAGGGGCGTTCATAGCGTCTTTATTCTACCCGATTTGGGGCGAAGCGTCTTGGGGATTATTTCTCACAAGATCACCCAGAGCAGATAGAGGAAGATCGCCGCGGGGATCGTCGCGGCGAGCGTGAACGGCAGCCCGATCCGACCAAACTCCCCAAAGCCCAGAATATACCCACGCTGGCGCAACTGCCCCGCCCCAACAATATTGGCCGACGCCCCAATGGGAGTAATATTCCCTCCCAAGCTTGCAGCGATTAAGAGCCCAAAGAGCAGCGCCTCTTGGCCCGCCCCTGGTGCCGCCAACTGCATGGCCACGGGAATCATGGCCATCAAGTAGGGAATGTTATCTACAAACGCCGACACCAGCAT